>JANOZG010000429.1:0-3439 GCA_031429275.1 Planctomycetota bacterium | reverse complement strand
GCCGTGGCAGGAATTATCGCAGGCGCGTGCTACGTCGTTGAGTTCATTGTTGACGGCGTATGACAGGCTGGACAAACCAACCACAGAGCCGATCACCAGGATCGTGCCGACAAGGACAATTTCTGACGATACAATAATTCCGCTTTCGTCGTCGATGAGCTTCTTTAAGAGATCTCGCATAGTACACACTCCGGTCTGCATGAGTTGGGCAGGAAGGAAATCTGACCCGTTCCGAGACAACTCCAAATCCATGCGACGTTCAATTCTCGCTGGATTCAAATTCGAGTCATGTTCAGAGCGGCTGGCAAGCTGCCTTTGCTGAACTCTACACCACAAATTCGACGCGGAGAAAAAACGTAGCGGCATGCACAAAGATGGTGGAATGTCAGCGATTCGGGCAACGAATGCGCTTGGCACGCAAATCCCGGAGACATTGCTGGACAGTTAAGATGTCACTCGATCGAAGAACTAACTTTGGGCTGATCGTCCATTTTTTTACGAATTTCATGAATTACGAGCGGCAAGTAGACGACGCCCGAATAATGATCCGCCAGGAGTTCAACATGATGACCTTCGCCGAGTTTCGCGGCGGCGGCCAGCGCGAATGATGATGCAGGCGGCACAACGTCGTCGTATTTCCCGCTGTAGAGCCACAAGTTGTCCGCGTCAATTCGATGAGCAAGTCGCAACGGTTCGACTGGCTTTGAAAACTCCCGAATCTGATCGCCAGTGACTCCAGCGGCTTCAAGTTTCGCTCGAACCTTGGCCGCATCCTTATTCCCGCTCATCACGACATTGGCAAGGTTTCCTCCCGCCAGCAGCACAAACACTCGATCGTAGCCGTCATCCAGCCCGGCAACACTCGAAGTCACGAAGCCGCCCAGACTGGTTCCCTGCAAGCCGACAACATCTTTTTGCACCAACGGCAGACTCACAACGACATCTTTCGCTCGCCGGACATCGGCGATTCCCTGCTTCATCCCTGTCAGGATATGTTCCACTTTGTCCGCCGCTTCGGTGCGTCGATGTCCGTAACCCGGCAGATGAATAAGAAATGTATGCAGCCCCTGGGCGTTCAGGCCTTTTGCAAAAATGCGCCCAACCGTCATGCCTCGCCCCGATTCATGGACGATCACAACTGCACGTGCGGAGATTGGCTGCTGCATTTTGTCGCGAGCGACGTACCATTCCATTGAGACATTGTCGTTGATGGCATTTTCGGTGTCGATCGGGGAGTTAAATCGAATGAGAACATCGCCGCGATCCGTTTCTGGCGCTTCACAACGGACTGTGAAGTCCGAAGGTTTCCAACGCAGCCCCGTCAAACATTCCTGCGCATCTGCGGAATTTTCTGTGTCGCATGCCAGTGAGTCAGTGCCAGAAAACGTGGCTCCGGGACCTGGCACTGATGATTTGGCGATGTCATCGCCATGCACAGCAGCGTGAAATACAATCATCGCAGAGAAGCACAATAAGATCTGACGTTTACCGTTCATTGAGCACCTGTCTTGAGGGCAGATTCAAACACTCTTCGGGAAGAACGAGGAACTTCCAGTGAGTCGATAAAAGCTGGCATCGACGGACTGGTGGTCCGTCGTACAAACGCAGGTCAAACCGCACTTTATGAGGTTGGCAAATCTCCAGCGTCTTGCCATTCCTGACCGGCGATTCTAACCTGCCGCAGGAAGGACGTCAGCCGAGATCGCTTGAAAACCCAAAGGCCCCGTATGAATCCGGTTCGCTCAGCAATTGTTGTGTTGTTGTTATCTGTGAGTTCATCGAATGTCACGGAGGCTCAAGAATTGCCGCCGTTGACGCGATTGAAGTACAACAATCCGGGACTAGTTGTGGATCTTGGTGTGGGACTTTGGGCATGGCCTATGCCCATGGATCATGACGGCGATGGTGACCTGGATTTATTGGTCGCATGTCCCGATCGGCCATCCAATGGAGTCTGGTTTTTCGAAAATCCCGGAGCGAATTCGAAGGACCGTCATCCTGTCTTCAAGCCTGGAGTCAAACTTGGCCCAGCGTCAAGTGACATGACGCTGTCAACCGTCAATGGGGTCCCTCGAATCCTTGCCGGAAACAACGAACTGACGGGATTTTTGCAAAGTGACTGGAAACAGCAGGTGCCCGTATATCCATCAAAGAACGTGATCCCGATTCAACACAATCGCGACAACTTCTGGCGATTTGCCGACTACGACGGCGATGGCACTCACGATCTGCTGGTTGGTCACGGCGACTGGACGGAATTTGGCTGGTTCACTGAAAACGACTGGTGGAAGGATTACAACTGGCAAGGCGTATGGACCGGTGGGCCCTTGCGAAGTCACGTTTTGTGGCTCCGCAATAAAGGGACCGATGCCGCACCAGAATATGAAACTCCCAAACCACTGCTCGCAAACGCAATCCCGATCAGCACGTTTGGCAGACCGGGGCAGAACCTCGCCGATTTCGACGGAGATGGCGATCTGGATCTTCTGTGTGGCAGCTTTCTGGATAGCTTCACATACTTCCAAAACACCGGAACACGGACTGGACCGGTCTACGCCGAAGGGCGACCATTAGTAAATGATGGTCAGGTCCTCGCGATGGACCTTGAGATGATCGTGCCGCATGCCATCGACTGGGATCACGATGGCGACATCGATCTGATCGTCGGCGATGAGGATGGTCGAGTCGCGTTGGTTGAACACACGGGCAGAATCATCGATGGTTTGCCAATATTCGAGCGTCCCTGCTATTTTCAGCAGATCGCGGATGAACTCAAATCCGGCGCGCTGGCGTCTCCATCGGCTGTCGATTGGGATGGTGATGGTGACGATGATCTCGTTACGGGAAATACGGCTGGCTACATTGAATATTTCGAAAACCTGAGTGGTCGTGGAGTTGATCCTCCCATGTGGGCGGCTCCGAAACGGCTGAAAACGAACCATACCGAAACAATTCGCATCATGGCGGGACCGAACGGTTCCATTCAGGGACCATGCGAAGCCAAGTGGGGATACACAACAGTTTCAGCGGTCGATTGGGATCACGATGGACTTCCGGACGTCGTGGCAAATTCAATTTGGGGCAAAGTCCACTGGTATCGCAATATCGGTAGCCGCACTCAACCCGAACTTGCAACCGCCGCGCCGATCCTTGTCGACTGGCCGAATGCCATCCATCCGCCGAAGCCTGCCTGGAATTGGTGGAATCCAGCGGCTGGCGAACTTGTCACTCAGTGGCGCACGACGCCAGCTGTGGCAGATCTCAATGCCGATGGCCTCAATGATCTTGTGATGCTGGATCACGAAGGCTGGCTGTGCTTCTGGCAGCGTGTGAAACAAGGCGAGCAACTGATTCTGAAACCAGGCTCGCGAGTCCTGTGCGACGAAAAGGGCGTGCCTCTGCGATTGAATCCTGGCAGCGGCGGACGCAGCGGTCGTCG
>JANOZG010000428.1:0-2025 GCA_031429275.1 Planctomycetota bacterium | reverse complement strand
GGGTGATGCATCGCGCGTGTCCACCCCTCATCCGGCCTGTCGGCCACCTCCTCCCCTTCAAGGGGAGAAGGGACGTGGGGGGCGGCAGTTTTCAGTTGGCGGTGAATTAGTCGACGCCTGACACTATAAAATAGCGACTCTTCAATACTCAATCCCTACATGCGATCAATCTCCTATGAAGCTCTACAAGGTCCATCAGCAACTCGTCTCGAGGCCCCTTGCCAACATCGCAGCAGCGGTGCATGAACGATTATCGTCGTTGACTTTAACCGTCCCACAGGGCGATGTGGCGATCACTGTCGGCAGTCGCGGCATCTGCAACCTGCCTGAAATCATCAAAGCCTGCGGCACATGGCTGCAAGACCACGGTGCGCGTCCGTTTATTGTGCCTGCGATGGGTTCACACAACGGAGCCACCGCTGAAGGTCAGCGGCAGATGGTCGAATCGCTTGGTATCACTGAAGCTGCGATGAATATGCCGATTCGCAGCAGCATGGAGGTCGTGCAGGTCGGTGAAGTTCGCACCGGCGCGGTTTACATGGACCGTAATTGTTCGGAAGCTGCTGGCGTGCTGGTCGTGAATCGAGTCAAGTTGCACACGTGTTTCGCGGGGCCCATCCAAAGCGGGCTGACGAAAATGATGGTCGTCGGTATGGGAAAAATTCGCTCGGCCCAGACGTTTCATTCCGCTGGACCTGTTGCGATGAAAGACATGCTGTTGGAAATGGGACAATGCGTCCTCGATTCCAGTCGCATTTTAGCGGGACTGGCAATTCTGGAAGACGGCTTCGATGAAACGGCAGAACTGCATGCGATCCGACCAGAAGAGATTCTGCATCGCGAGATCGAATTGCTGAAACACCATCGTTCGTATTTTCCACGACTGCCGGTCGATGATTTGAATGTATTGATTGTCGATTGCATCGGCAAGACATTCAGTGGCACTGGAATGGACACCAATGTCATTGGGCGACGCGGCATCGCTGGTTTTGAAGACCTCACCAGTCCTCGCATTCGCACCATCGGAGCGCTGTCGCTGACACGGGGATCGCAGGGCAATGCCATTGGTGTTGGTCTGGCAGATTTTATTACTCAGCGCCTGCGCTTGGATATCAACGAACACAAGACGCTCATTAACACGCTCACCACGGGAGACATGGACCGTGCAAAAATTCCCGCGACGCTGGCGGACGACGAAACACTGATTCGCACGATAGCGGATCGCTACGGCAGCCACCGCTGGATGTTCATTCCCAATACATTGCACCTTGGGGAACTGTTTGTTTCCGAAGATCTGGCCTCTGAGATCGCAGCCAACCCTGTTTGTCAGGTTTCGAAAGAACCGACCGATCTGACATTTAGAAACGGGCAACACGAGTTGTCGTTTGCAAGATCGTAGGGGATTGGATTGACGAGAACGGCTGACACCCCCATCCTACGTCGCTCAGACAACGTTTTTCGGAGCATTACAAAATGGCCGTTCGTGGCATTCGTGGAGCAACTACTGTCGATTCTGATGACGCCGCATTGATTCGCGCGGCGGCTCGGGAGTTGATGGAAGAAATCCTGCGTCGCAATCAGATCACGGATTTCGATGAAGTGATTTCTGCAGTTTTCACAACAACCGAAGACCTGGTATCTGCCTTCCCTGCCGAAGCCGCCAGAGCCATCGGGATGAATCAGGTTCCGCTATTGTGTGCTCAGGAAATCCCGGTCACTGGTTCCATGCCTCGCTGCATTCGAGTCCTGTTGCATGTCAATTCCGATCGCACCCCGAAAGAAATTGAACACGTCTACCTTCGCGAAGCCCAGAAGCTGCGGCCGGATCTGAAGAGCGCTCAATGATTTGAACAGATGAGGTCAAATAGCAATGAGTTCGATTTCTCAAGAATTTGATGACGTCATTTCTGTTCCGAGGGAAACATCAATTTCCGGACCTTCCTGTCTGCCGAGCCGGCTTTTAATGGCGATGACGTGGACTTAAACAATCCATGTGGTGTCAGGACCGTTTTGTGGCTTTTTGTG
>JANOZG010000427.1:0-12316 GCA_031429275.1 Planctomycetota bacterium | reverse complement strand
CAGAGGACTTTTCAAGTTCATCTCCTTTGAGGACGTTGCATGGATCGGGCATGTATTCGGGAAATGTTTATGCAATGTTGCGCCGAAAGCAAGTAGTCACATCGCAGTGACTCGAATTCCGGCGGATTGCTGTTGTGAGCGTGAATTCCAGAAATTGGCCCTGCCATCTGCCGTGTTTTTGATGGTTCCAGTTGACTTGAGGAGATTTTCTGCGGAGCCTACATCGAATGTCACTGATAAACTCCCATGTGAGTCAACTCAGCAGTTGGATTCATTAACACTGCTGACGAGTGAGGAGCAGAAAGCATGTTGAATTTCGATTGGCGTTCGCGGCGGAATTGCACAGGCGTTGCGCGGAGAGCCATGTTGCAGGTGGGGGTGTTTGGCTTCGGTGGCTGGGGGTTGGCGGATTTGCTAAGAGCAGAAGCAGTCTCGTCGATTGGCGCGTCAGCGAAGTCGATTATTAATATTCATCTCGACGGCGGGCCGCCGCATCTGGATACGATCGATCCGAAGCCCGAAGCTCCGGTCGAAATTCGGGGTGAGTTTGATTCCATCGAGACCAAACTCCCAGGACTCCGAATATCTGAACTAATGCCGAAGGTTGCCAGCATCGCAGATCGGTTTGTATTTATTCGATCGCTTGTTGGTTCTGCGGGAGCTCACGATGCGTTCCAGTGTCAAAGCGGTTACTCGGCCAACGATCTGAAGTCGATCGGCGGACGTCCGGCGATTGGCTCGGTACTGTCGAAACTGATGGGTTCCAGCGCTGATGCAACTCCGACATTCATCGACATGATGCAGGGGCGACCGCTCGTTCGCAAGAGCGCTCGTCCCGGATTTCTGGGCCCGGCATGTCAACCGTTTCGGCCAGATATTTCTCACATGTTCCAGCGCGTGCTGGAACCTGGCATGCAGGGTGAACTGGCCCGTCTGGGAAAAGATCACAGCGTGAGCCTGACTTTGAATCCGCTGCTCTCGCCAAACCGAGTTCAGGATCGCACGACATTGTTGACCAGCCTTGACCGCCTGCGGCACGACGCAGATTCCTCAGGCATGATGGAAGCGATGGATCGATTCAGTCAGCAGGCTGTCGGCATTCTGATGTCCGGTGACCTGGCTCGGGCGTTGGATCTGAATTCTGAAGACCCTGCGATGCTGCAAAGATACACCGCCGGATCAGCTGAATCAGGGCGTCAGTCGACGACCAGCGAGGGCCCGAAATGCGTTCGCAAATTCTTGCTGGCCCGGCGACTGATTGAAGCGGGGGCTCGCTGCGTCAGTGTGTCGATCAGCGACTTTGATACACACTCGGACAATTTTCCCCGCATGAGAAACCTGATACCGATCGTTGATCACGGACTGCATGCATTAGTGACGGATCTGGAAGAACGAGGAATGCTCGACGATGTGTCTATTGTCGTGTGGGGTGAGTTTGGACGGACTCCGCGAATTGACCCAAAGACCGGCGGCCGACATCACTGGCCTCGTGTGGGCCCGGCTTTAATGGCTGGCGGCGGAATTCGAGCGGGACAAGTGATCGGCTCAACCAATCGCCTGGGTGACGACGTTGCATCGCGGCCAGTTCACTACAAAGACATATTCGCCACGCTCTACCATAACCTTGGAATCGATGCGCGGACGGTCACAGTGACTGATCCGCAGGGACGGCCTCAATTCCTGCTCGACGAGGGTACTGTGATGCGAGAACTGGTGTAGATGCTGACTTCGTTGTTGCTGACCTCCGATCAAAACGGCACTCCACTATCGCGGATTCCTGCCTTATTTCGGTAAAAGATGCGGGGTAAAAAATCAGGTCAAGTCGTTTGCGACTCATCTTTTACCCACAATCTATTACCATTCAATTGTGGACACAATTCGATCATGCGCTGGCCATTTTTAGATTACTCGAACAGCGATGCGACAGGTTCATCTGGTGTACGACGAGCTTGAAGAATCCGTATGCGAGAGCTTCGATGTTGCGTTTCACTATCTTCTTAGTTGTTCTGTTCTTCGGAAACCGCTTACAAGCGCAGGATGCCGACGCTGCCACGGTTGAACTTGGTTCCAAAACGGCGAAAGGTGGATTCAAAAATGAAGATGAAATTCGCGACAAATTCAATGCATGGAAAACGGACAGCGATGCCCGTGCCTGGCTGGAGGCAATGGATTACAGAATTGCGGACATCAGGTCTGTCACGGCTGAAAAGCCACACGGCGAAAAAGCCGATGTTGAAGTGACCGTGAAAACAGCAGAAGGCGAACGAATTGAGAAGATCTCGATCAAGCTTGTGAGCAGCCCGAACGGTTTCAATCAGATCGATAAGCGTTGGCTGGCGACCTACTCGAAAATGTGGAACATGCCGCCGGACGTGATCGAAGCACTGAAACTCTACGTTGGAGAAACGCCACCTAAAAACAATAGCCGCGACGACAAGCGGATGTATCTGGATGAACTCGACGAGAAGACTCAGCAGGCCGTCGTTCAATTCTTCATAGCGCACAAGGATGAGATCATTTCCGACTTGCTCTGTGGTGATGGCGAGCACGCCGCAGGCTGGATGATGGTTACATTCAAGGCGGCCGAAAGACCCAAATGGGTCATCAAGTCATCTGCCGACGCGATCGCGTTCTACAGTGAGGGCCCGGTGGAAATCACGAAAGCCGGCAACTTGAAACTCGGCCGCATCACGATGCAACGCAAAGGCGGCGACAACGGCCGCAGGACGGCAAACATGCTGCAGTTCAAGCTCAATCCTGTGCAGTTGTTTGATGCACAGCAGTAGTTCCTCCTTTCCGAGGAGGACGTTCGAGCGAAACTCGAACCCTTCGGCAAACGTCCGCTCAGCGGCGTTTGGTTGCGATTTAATCAGCCCGGTTTTGGTCGCAGGTCGCGAAAAGTCGCGAAGTCCTCCTCGGCAAGGAAGACCTACAGGAATCACACCGGTGAGCGGCATGCGTCAGCTTGCCGGTGCCTTGCGGTTGCAGATTCCGAATCTCCAGTCCATCCCACGGGGTGCGATCAACGTCATGTCAATTATGGCAACGCCTTCAAGAGATTCTTCCGCAGTTCAAAGCCGAGGTCGATGGTGATGTCGGGCTTGATCGAGGCAGCGCTGCTAGAATTGGCGGGCAAGTCTGCTGGTTCATCTTCGCTCCCGGATGCATCAGAATCCATCTGTTCAACAGGGTCAGGGATGTTCAGGTCTCGCATTTCCTGAAGAAGTTCGTTAGCAGAAACCTGATCGCTCTGTTCCGCCAACTGAGTCGCTCGTTCGTACAACAATGCCGCGAGATACTTTTTGTCCGGCAACTGCCGACCAATCGCTATCGCGCGATCCATCATGCGTTCGGATAGTGTTTCGAGACCGGGTTGGTCGATGATTTTGCGAGCCACATCGACATATGCGATGTCAACAGCGGCGGATCGAATGAGTGTAGCAGCGTCTACTCCTTGATCCATTCTTGCTATCGGCCGATTCAACCAGCGATCCAATGCCGGGGTGATTTTGGCGATCGACGATTCATCACCAGAACTCAGAATCCAATACGTTGCGACGATGACCACCGAGGGATCCACGTTGCCGGACGTCAACGACCTATTCAGAGTATCGCTTAGTTTCTGGATCACTGTTCGGTGCGCTTCGTCGATCTGCTTTGGCAGGTCCAGACTGGCCAGCGTGTCGCTCGAACACCATGACGATGCTAATTCTCCGGTAGCCGTAACAATATGCAGATCCACTTGTGCGGCACGCCCTTCGGACTTGTTGGACTCTTTTGATAGGTGCAATTGCCGTTGGAGTTCTTGAGTCACGCCATCTGGCGTCAGCGAATTTGCGGCGAGCCCAAGCAAGGTATTGAAGTCGTCCGAATACTCTTTCGCAACTTCTGGATCTATGGCACTCAGAGCCTGCAGCGCATCAAGTCCGGCACCCATTTCGATCAAGCAACGCATCGCTGAAAATCGAGATTCTGTTGCCGATTCATGGGAGTTGGCTGCCAGATTCGGTTCCGCGTTCGTCAGTTGCCTCAGGATCAGCGCGCGGCCTTTGTCCTGTTGTTCAGTGAGCCCGTACAGGCGCATTAACAGAACGACATCGGGCCTTGAAAAATCAATGTCCGTCGATGAGTCCAGTGCGGCGACTTTTTCCAGTAATCGGCAGGCATCAACTCGCAACGTCGAGTCGCTGTGCTGCAGAATCGCCGCCACAGCAAAGGCTTTGTCTCGGGCCACCTGCCAGTTCGAATCCTCAATGATCTTTGTCATTCGCACATGGGATGCCTGAGGGTTCCCACCGCAATAGTCCAGAACCGCCAGCAATAATTCGCCGTCATGCCACGTCGGAAATTCTTCCTGCGCTGAGTGAATCCTGTTTTGCAGCTCGTCGTAGAATCCCGGGATTTCAAGGATGCCTTGCAACAGCCGCAACCAGCCTTGAGGTTCGATCTGCTCCGAACGCTCAAAGTGGCCGAAAAGGTCTTCCTCCAGCACAGGACTCCAGACCGGCATCCATTCGGTTCCCGGTTCAGACCTCGGGATCAGTTGTGCCGCGAACAAATCGAACATCTCCGGGCTTGTCCACATTTCAGGTTCATACAATTCGCGACAAATATCCCAATTCACATCTCGCGACACACGCAGGATTCTGGCCAGCAGTGATACTCCCATCTTTCGTGATTCGTGCAGCTCCATTGCTTCGACTACGAATTCACAAGTGGCCCCCGGGTCAGCGGAGAACGGATTCGCACCCATTCGCTCGATGGTAGCAGCCACGTATTTGATACGACCTTGTTGTCGCAGAACGCTTGACCAGTCAATATAGCTTCGCAGAAAAGGAATTGGATGTTCTCGCAACAGCTTTAGCATAACATCGCAGGCTGCGCCATCGTCCTTCAGTGATCGCAGATCCTCCGCAAGTTGCAGAAGTTCGGTTGTTGAATTCTCCGGTCGCGTTGCAACAAGCCGCTGACTGATAGAGACTGCCGATTTGTAGTCGCCCGCCGCGCGGTAGAGTTCCTGCAGATTTTCGAGCAATAGCACAGAATCCGGTGATTTTTCCAGTTGTTCCTCCTGCCGTGCGATCATCGCATCCAGCTTTCCGCAGTCCCTCAACACCTGCAATGCAATCGCGTGAGGATCGTTGCCGCTGCTTCTGGCACCTCGAAGACCGAGCCCACGTGTACCCGATCTGCGACGCAGAATCTGTTGAGCAACCTGCGCCGCTGCATCCATTTTGCCCTTTCTGGCATACTGCTCCATGAGCTCCATCGGCGTCGGAACTTTCCGTGGCGGTGTGACAACTCGTGTCCGCGCCTCGACGTCTCGCGCCATGTCCAGAAGATCCAGTTGCTTCAAAGCTAGTGAAAGTGTTATTCGTGATTGATCATCCAGATGAAAACCATACAGCCGCTTTGCTGCAGTGACAGCGCGGTCTTCGCTTCCAGCCTTCAACGCCACCGACATGATTTCAAACTCTCGCGTCTTCAGAACATCAAGATTGTCATCTGGAATCTGTTCCAGCAGAGCGATTGCATCTGCGAAAAGCTGCTTTCGTTTGCACTGAGCGATCAATCGACCACGCAGCTCATGGTCGCTGTTTGATAGCTCCAAAGCATGAATCAGATGCAACTCGAACGTCGATTCGTTGCTGTCACTGGCCGCGAAACTCGCCTGCATCAATTCCACCACAAAGGCATGATCAGCGTCGGCTGTGGTCTTTTGAGCTGAACACCATTCGTTGAGTTCAGCATCCATGTTTTTCGCGATCAAGGACGACCGCAGATCTCGCAGAAGTGCGGCTTCTTGAGAGTCCAGGCATCGCCATTCGAATGGTATTGGCACGTTGTCGGCAGTCTTCCCTTGTCGTTTGTACGGTCGGAATTCCGCCTGTTGCCAGATCTGATGGAGCTTTCGGGCGAGGTCATAACCAGTCAGTTGCGAACCCTGAACTCGCGCTGCCGCCCGGCTGACGAGTGCCATCAGCAATCTCTGATATCCGGCGAGGTCATCTGTTCGGAGGACCATTAATCCGACAAGCGACAGTGGGTCTGGCGGACTCTGGTTCTGTCTCGTCATGATTTTTTGAGGTGGTTGCTGCGCCTCAATCTGTTCCACGATATCGAGCAATTGGGCTATGGTCGTGCCCTTGATTTGCGATAGAAGCTGTAGCGCAAGAGTCCGTTGTTCGACGGCGCTATTCGCAGCCGTCAATCGAATGGCCAGCTCGCGCAATCGACCGGATTCGTTCGCCAGATCACATTCCAGAACGACTCCAAAAATCCGTTCCGTTGTGAACCATTGGGGATGTGCCTCTGCAAGGTGCGCAAAGGCCGAGATCAGGGATTCCAGATCCTCGGCCGACAGAGGCGGAGCGGAACTTTTGAATCCGGGTGTTTCTTTGCTGTATCGCAACGTCGGACGCCGGATCCCAAGGAGAATGTCGATCATCGCCAGTTGTGCTTCGTCGATGGTGGAATCACTGGTCGGTGCAGCATCTGTGCTTTCGGATTGTCCCAAAACTCTGGCGAGATCTATCCATCGCGTTTGGTATTCGACTTCTTCGATTCCGAACCCGGCTGCTGTGAACACACCAAATGTTTCCAATGCGGTGGCCAATGATTTCGTGGACTCATTCTGCAACTCCAGGAGTTGAGCCTGCCATTGGGCATTGTCGCGGGTATTCAAGAGCCGCGCATACTGACAGACAATGCGTGATTCTCCGAAATCCTGCGGCATCTTCAGCTGCGAACTGCGATGCCGGAACAAAGATTGAACCTTCGCATTGATGTCCTCGCTATCAATTTCGCTCGGCAACAACACTCCCAGTGCGCTCGCATTGGTAACACGCTCCAGATGTCGGCGCGCCGGATCCAGTGTCCCACCACTCGCATTCCGCTGCGCGGCGACTGCCGACAATTCATTCCAGTCTCGCTTCATCGCCAGAATAGAATCGAACCGCATCATCGCTTCATCACGATTCCCCTGACGCCATTCCAGCAGCCCTTCGCGCAGAATCGCCTCCCAGTTTTCAGGGTCACGCTGCAGAATCCGATGGCATAGGTCTCGCGCGACTTTCAGGTTGCCGGATGCCGACAATCGATCAACAGACTGCAGAAGTTCGACCGGATCAGACTGCGATTCCATCACACGCATTCGGATGGATTCGGCGTCGATATCATCGCCGAGTTGTGTCAGCAAATTCGCCAGCTGCAAACTGCCTTCATCAGAAGGCTGGATGGCATTAATGCGTCGCTGATAGTCGGCAGCCGCTTCCAGATCCAGACTTTCCGTCGCCAGTTTTCCAAGCTCCGCCAGTAATTCGAGGTCGCGGCTGTCAGCACTCGCCAGCCGTTCGAGCGCTGCGCGACACGATGTCAGATCATTAACGTTGCGATACACCTGAGCAAGACAGAAAACCATGTCGCGTCGCTGACTAAGGTCTCGACTGCGGAGTTCCAGAGTCTGAATAAGACGATCCAGCTGATTTATCTGCAGCGAAAGTTCTGCGAGCGTCGCGATAATGGCCTTCCGATCTACCAGTTTGCTGCAGCGATCAAACGCTGTCCAGTAGAGTTCCATGGCTTCTTCAAACTCGTTACGATCAGTCAAGGCTTGAGCCAGTGCCAGCAAGCTTTTTTCGTCACTGGAATTAACTCGCACCGCGCGGCGCAGAGTGTTCAATCCTTCTTCAATATCGCCCGCCTGGAAACACAGATCTGCATACGTCTGCAAGTGATCCGGATTCCCCGGTGCTGTTGCGAGCAACTGCTTTCCGGCTTCCAATGCGCCTTGAATCTGCCCCAGTTGCCGTTCCAGTGAGATGATCTTCAGGAGATGCTCTCCACGAAATCGACCATCTATGTCTGTCAATCGTCGCAGTGCGTCGCCTGCGTCACTCAGCCGACCAGCGTGTTCGAAAAGATCAGCGGCGGTCTTCCATACGGCGACAGATGGGTTATCTGCCCTGATGGCAGTTTCAATCGCGGCTGTTGCGGCGGGCAGGTCGTCGAGCGCGGCTCGATACAGCGCAAGCGTTCGGTAGTCAGATGCCGTGGCATCCGGATTTGCCGCCAGTTGCAGAGTCAGTTCGTCTGCGACAGACTGCAATCGCCCTAGATCCTGCAGCCCGCGAATTCGTTCCTGCAGCACTGTTTCGTGCTCTTCAGGTGACTCCGCGATCGCTGATGCGAGGTTAACCTGAGCCAACGACTCTTCAAGGCTTGCGCGGTCGCCGCTCGCAGCAATATCGCGGAGCATCTGAGCCAGTCGAATGTGATGATGAAACGTGGGCGACATTTCGACGACGTCGCGCATCGTTTGCAGAGATTCATCGCGATAGCCGTGATTGCGAAGAACGTTGGCGAGACGCACTAGATTTTCGGTCGTGCGATGGTCTCCGGAGGCAATGGCCCGCCATGTCTCCAGAGCCTTGTCACGTTGCTGAAGCGAATGATACAGATCGCCGAGATCCACCTTGTACTGCGGCTGATCAGGTGCCAGCGTGATGGCCTGCTGATAAAGCGTCATTGCTCGATCGGTCAGATCGGCATCGCGCATCAGATCGGCGACATGACTGACCGTGACGGCGTCATCCGACTTGTCGCGCAACAGCAGCATCCAGACTTCTGCCGCGCGGGACTGACGTTGGTCACTTGCAGACTCTTTGCGGTTCAGCCAGAGAGAGCCCCATTCCTGAATGTGGTCTGACGTCGCAACGCCAGCTTTGTAAAGTTGTTCGTAATGGCCAATCGCCTCGGCGTATTCTTCTTCACGGACGAGTTGTTCAATCATCGCTTCGCGCAGGCCCACGTTTGACGGCGATCGTTTCAATGCGTTGGCGTACCAGTTGCGAGCGTCTTCAAGTCGTCCCTGATACGCCAGTGATCGTCCCAGCCTTGCCATTGCATCGACGTCATCTGGATGCGTTTTTAGCCACGATTCGTAATACGTTGCCAGTCCGGAATAGTCACCGCTCCTGATGAACACGCTTTCGATTCGTTGTCGGATGTCTCGATGCAGCCAACTCTCTGGATCGAGCTGTTTCAACTGCGACTCGAAACTCTTCAGCGCCTCGTCCTTTTGATTCAGACGCAGCATGATCTCCGCTGCGAACACCGATGCCTGCGTGGCGAGATACGGATCGCTGCTGAGTTTCGCCAATTCCTGAAACCTTGGCAGCGCGGACTCGAAGTCGCCGTCTTCGTACAGCGAGTTGGCGATTTGTTCTTTAACTCGCAAGTCATTGGGGAACAATCTCTCCATGCGGTTCCAGACATCGCCCGCTTTCTCATGCTGCTGCGACCGCCGATACGCGCGGTTCAGATCCTGGAAAATGGCCAGCAGATCTGCGCGTTCGGGATTGCGTTCGATCGCACGTTCGAGAGCTTTCGCGGATTCTGCAAGCTCGCCCGTTCGATTCAGCGCCCTGGCAAGTGCCCATGCCACCATTGGGTCATTGAGTCGCTGCTGTTCCGCCGCTCGCAGAATTTCAGCCGCCTCCTCATCGTGACCGCGCTGCAGTTCCACAAGACCACGAATTGTGATTGAAGAGCCGTCCGTTTCACGGGCTTCCGCCTCAACCAGCGACGTCAGGAATTCATCCACGGTCCCGCGTTCGAGATGAAAGCCGTAGACATGTTCGAGCGAGGTTCCGTTTCCTGGATGTTGCCTCAGCACTTGCAGAAACCGCTCATACGCTAAGAGCGATTGTGCTTCGTCGTCAGTGATGGCAACGTCAGTGGCGGGCGGAGTTTCGTCGCCGCGGCAATTCGCGTAGTTCACCGAAAACCCAATGGTCACCAGTAAAAACGCCGTGAAGTAAATTGTCGAGCAACGATTCATGGCCATGTTGCTTTTGGAGGAAGGTGATCTAACTGCGGATTAGCCAGATTCAGAGTCTACCGATGATGGACCCCTGCGACCAGTGCCTGTGATTTATCCGTCGCAAGCAACGTTCATAAATCTGGCATGATCGAAGGTGTCAGGCCATTGGCCGCAGGCCTGTTCTCCGGTATGTCAACCAGGTTAGCAGCAGATGCCGTTGCGACGACGAGCGAAATGATGGCTGCGGCTGAGGATATGTTGCGATTGGGAGCTTCAGATTTCAAATTTGATATCTGAAATCCGTAACCGGTGGGCAGGGTCCAATCTGCCCGTCATCGCCAGGTTCTGGCCACCTCTATGCGATTCTTCGCGTTCGCTCGCACAGCATGCATAGACGCGATAAATTGCTGACACTCGTTTTTCACCGACATTCCACACGCGACACACAGACGGAGCGACACAATGACTACGCAAGTCAAGAAATCCAAAGACCTCACGCTGCGAGATAAACTTTCACGCATGACGTTTACACAGGCGTGTGACTTGCTGGGCGGGCCGGTTGAAGGCAAGAAGTTGCTGTATGCAGGTGGCAAAATCGGAATCGCGGATTGGGACGAACAAGTCTATCTCGGTGGAGATTTGTTTCGTCTTTCGCTGCCGAATGACGGGGCTATCGTGACCATCACACTGCGGCAGGACAAAGTCAAAAGACTGTTGCTCAACTGTGATAAATGTGATGCGCCGTGCGAACACCTGGGCTCTGCGTTGTCGGTGATTATGGAATCTAAATCGGCTCTTGGTCTGGCGAAACCGCCTGTCAAACGTGAAGCCGTGGAGTCACTCAGCGAGGAACAACTTATCGAACGCGCGCTGAGCGAACGGCAGCAGCGAGCGAAGGAGGAGAAGTTCGTTGTCGAAGGTTACGATAAGAACAGCAAAACGCCTTGGCAGGACTATGTTGTCACCAGTCGGCTCAGCGGCAAAACCTATCGAGTCGCTTTGAGAGGGACAGAGCCCGGCGATTCGTACTGTACATGTCCCGACTATCGCAGCAACACGCTGGGAACGTGCAAGCACATTTTGCATACCCTGACGAAAATCCGTCGCCGCTTTGAACCAGCGGCGTTCAGGAAAAAACCAAAGCAGAAAGAAACCAGCGTCTATCTGAGATATGGCATTGACCTTGCCTTGCGTCTTGGCTCGCCGGATCGTCCGAGTGAATCAGCGGCGAAAATCATTGGGCCGCTTCGGGATATCGACATATTTGATGTCAACGATCTTGTGAATCGCATCGACAAACTGGAAGGGCTTGGCGAACCGGTTGTTGTCTATCCCGATGCGGAAGAATTTATTCAGC
Source organism: Planctomycetota bacterium (assembly GCA_031429275.1). GTDB lineage: Bacteria > Planctomycetota > Planctomycetia > Planctomycetales > Planctomycetaceae > SXXK01. The sequence continues at coordinate 1,136 of JANOZG010000427.1, read as the reverse complement.
AACAATTGCATCGGCAACGAATTCAAAATCTGGTGCTGGAGATTCGTAAAGACCCGAAAAGACATGCGCTGCGCACGATGTTGCTGAAGACGGAATTGCTGCCCTATCAAATGGACGGAATTGCATTCGCCGCCGGGGCAGGGCGTGCGATCCTTGCGGACGACATGGGGCTTGGGAAGACGATTCAAGGTGTCGGCGTGGCTGAGCTTCTGGCCCGGGAAGCCGGGATTTCCCGAGTCCTCGTGATTTGTCCGACTTCGCTGAAATCTCAATGGAAGAACGAGATTCAAAAGTTCTCGGATCGCACGTCACAGCTTGTCATGGGGAAAGCCGAAGATCGTGCCGCGCAGTACAAGAACGATGCGTTCTTCACGATCTGCAACTACGAACAAGTCCTTCGTGACATCATGCCGATCGAAGCAGCTCGCTGGGATCTGATCATTCTGGACGAAGGTCAGCGGATCAAAAATTGGGAAGCTCAGACAACGCGAGTCGTGAAAAGTCTCAAGTCGCAGTTCGCGCTCGTGTTGTCCGGCACGCCGCTCGAAAATCGTCTGGATGAATTGTATTCCGTCGTGCAGTTTGTCGATGGTCGGCATCTAGGGCCGGGGTTTCGATTCTTCAATCAGTTCCGCATCACCGACGACAAGGGCTACGTGCTTGGATATAAGAATCTGGACGAATTGCGCAAGCAGCTCTAGCCGATTCTGCTCCGCCGCACACGCGACATGGTGATGAAAGATCTGCCGCCACGCAATACGCAGATTATTCATATTCCGCCAACTGAAGAACAACGAGCCTTGCATCTGGCGAATGCGAGAATCATCGCATCAATCACACGCAAAGCATTCATCAGCGAAATGGATCTGCTCAAACTTCGACAGGCCATGATGATGTGCCGCATGGTGGCCGACAGCACGTATCTTGTTGATAAGCAGGGGCCCGGATACTCGACCAAGCTGCAGACGCTCGATGAACTCTTCGAGCAGTTGTTCGTGGAAGGTGATCACAAGGCGGTAGTCTTTTCGGAATGGACTCGGATGCTGGATCTGATCGAACCGCTCCTGAAAAAACGTAAGGTTCCTTTCGTGCGGCTGGAAGGCAAAGTTCCGCAGTCGAAGCGGCAGCAGATCGTC
>JANOZG010000426.1:0-4726 GCA_031429275.1 Planctomycetota bacterium | reverse complement strand
TGCGCGTTTCAGGCCCGGAGGGCCGACAAAGTTGCTAATGTGTCGGCCGTTCAGGTCTCCCTGTCGAAACTTATTATGTCTTGAGGGCTCCGTATTCGTACGGTATCGAAAAAAAGCATCAATCATTATATCTGAATATGTGCCCATTGGGTCAGTTGCATCTACCAACGAATAGACTCCAAGTTAAACTCAATCCATCGACATACCCCAGCGGATCTCTCCGATTCCACGTCCCCATCATCGGCAACAGGAATCGGTTCCTCACCTAGTCCATCTGCGGTGTGGTGCCATCGTAGCGACAACCCGCGTACAGCGTCTCAAATCCCACCGACTACGACGGCGTCTGCACCGGTCATGAAGAACGGTGTACCGTAGGCAGAGTAAGCATAGCGTCCGGTGACAGTGCCGGTGGTGTCGTCGCAGATGGCGATGGCATTCCAGTTGCCGTCCTGCATGGCGTACCGACGTTCGTTCATGCTGCCGTTGTTCGCGGTGGCATCCAGTCCCCATTGCTGCTCGAATGTGCCGCTGGTGATCGCCGTCTGTGTTCCGTTCAATGTCCCGCGTTTCTGATCGGTTTGAATACACATCGACAAATCAACTCAGTCGCGAACGAACTCGTGCTTGCAGTTCACCAAGTTTCCCTTGCAATTCTGCGAGTGACTCACAGGACAATGTTGTGGCGGTGGAAATCGGATCACCTAAAATCTGCTGCAGCATTTGAATCGCCCCAATCACCGCACCCTCTTCCCGTCCTTGTTCAATCCCTTGTTCAATTCCCTGTTCAATTCCCTGTTTTCGGGCGGTGGACAGCATCCAGTCGTAGTCTCGTTGCGATTTATCGCGTTGGTCGTGCATGGCTTTGTCCTCGGTTTTGGAAGAGATTGTTTCCAGACAGTTGATCGCTCTCTGAAACGACAGGTCTGGAAACAGGCGGCGGAGATCCTCTGCCGTGCAATTGTGTGCATTCAGAATCAGCCACGACCACTGAGCCAGCAGCGGTGCTGCGGAAACCGTTGATTCGTCGTAACCGAACTTCTGTAATTCTACCGTATGAACGGCGATCGCTCTATCCAGTTTTCGACCACTTTCGGCGTCGGTCAATTCAAATCGGTGGTGTGGCTGGCTGGAGTCGACAAAAAGATTCTTCGTCAGCAGGCAGATGGAAATCGTCGTATTCAGCTGAGTGTAGTCGTCGCCTTCCGAAAGCTGATCGGTGTACATTTCGGCCGCATAGAACACAAGTCGCGGCAGGAGACCGGGATGCAGTGAGATCTGCATTTCGACGTTGAAGATCCGCCCCGTTGAATCGACCGCCTTGACATCCAGCGTCACGAATTTGGCCGTTTCAAATTCCTTGTAGGAGAACGGATTCTGTATCGTCACATCCGTGATCGGTCGCGGCAGTTCCAGAATCGCATTGAGCAGCCCGATCAACGCGGCGGAATTCTCGGGACTGCCGAACATCTTCTTGAACACAAAGTCCACATACGCCTTGATTCCCAGCGGCATCGATTTCACATTGACTCCTCCGCTCCAACTTCTGAACCATCCTCGTCACTCCGAAACGCCAGTATAGACGCCGAGCTTCCTCGATACGACCAAAACGGAAAATTGTGTTTCTCCGCCAGCCACCAATGGCCACAAAACGGTCGTTCCGCAAGAATCACAACCCCCGGTTGCGGGCGGCATCCAGTCCCCATTGCTGCTCGAATGTGTCGCTGTTGATCGCCGTTTGAGTTCCGTTGAGTGCCTTCGTTGGAGTACAGGCTTCAGCCTGCTCTGCCAGCAACTGATCCACACCGGCGAAATGTAAACTGAAAGTGAAAGTTTCTATCATGTAGCGAGACTCCGGGCCAATCGGGGCCGGCTGAAGCCCGTACTCCAACAAACAAAACCTGACGTGCCCAGATACTGGTACGCTACAAGGTTCATCGAATCTGAATTATTGATAATCGATTCAATCCGGCTGCAGGCATCGTTCATGCCGCTTGCGGTACCATAGCCGTACGTCAGAGCGAGAACGCCGGGATAGGTCATCCCCGCAATGCGGATTCTGTTGCCACCGCCGTGGAAATAGTTGAATCGGAGGAGCAATAAAGGGTCTCAATTCAAAGAGACCCTTTTTGCGGTCCTCCGCAGAAGCTGGTGAGCTGCATCTGATGAACCGTCATGGCCACTGGCACGGACAGGATGTGTTTCGATTGTTCGAGCAGGCAACTTCCAGCGATGCGGCTTCTGGCATTCGCTGCAACACATCAACACCCCGATCCGAAGACGCCATTGACGCCAGCCACGCCTTCGATCTGGGCTACGAACTTGCCCGCGCAGAAATCGCACTGCATCTTGGCAAGCAGTACACTCAGGACGAACCCACGCAATGGGGCCTCCTGGGCCCGACCCGCGCCTCATCCACGGCGGCTTTGCATGCAAATAATCGAGACGAGACGTCATAGTGCTCTACCGCAACAGGCCACGGCTGGCCAGTTTGTCAATTTACCGTAGAGAGTGTGCAGCGGAGCGAAACACACCATTGAGGATTTGTCGAAAGCCCTCGTGCGTTGCGCTTCGCTTCAAGCACTCAACAGGAGTCGATGCAAAAAACCGAAATCGCTGAGCTGGCTGCTTGACGCTGCGGTGTACAGTAGTCAGCCTGAGTCGGCTTATTTCAAGATTCTGCAAAGATTCTCAATTTTTCGAGAATCTACAGATGATGCCTTTGTGACGATTCATTTTCACTATTGAAGGGGTCTTCCATGGAACCACGAAACGCTTGGAGACGACGCGGATTTACGCTGATCGAACTGCTGGTCGTCATCGCAATTATCGCGATCTTGATTGCCCTCTTGCTTCCCGCCGTGCAGCAGGCCCGCGAAGCAGCTCGCCGAACCCAGTGCAAGAACAATCTGAAGCAGCTCGGGTTGGCTCTGCACAACTACCACGATACCTACAATGCTTTTCCGTTCGGGCATCAGTTCACCGGACACTTTGACGGCGTCCCAAATGATAATCAGGGCGGGACAGGCTTCTTCTGGAGCTACAGCATTCTGCCCTACATTGAGCAGGCCAATCTTTACGCCAGGTTCAATTCCAGCTTTCCGATATCGAACACCAACTACCCGGCTGGCGTGGCGAATGCAGCAGCCGCGACGACTCCGCTGGCCAACATGCTGTGCCCGTCCGATACGCGTCCGAGCACCCTGAACGCAGGTGCCGCTGGCGCCATTGGAGCCATCCGACCGCACGCGACCACAAGTTACAAGGCTGCGTGTTCCAGTTTCAGTACGGCCGGTGCAACCAATACTCAGCGATCCAACGGAATGTTCAACCGGGATTCTGCACATAACTGCCGAAAGATGCGGGACATTACCGATGGCACAACGAACGCCATCATGATTGGCGAGCAGTGCGACCGCGAGTCCACAATTGCCCGACTTTACGGAGCTGTGACGCCAACACTCGGCTGGGCCGATGGTTCCACGAATCGCGCAATCCTGAGCGGTGAGTTCGCGATCAATTCCAAAGCCTGGCCAACCGACACGGCCAACGGCCCTGAACGAACGGCTTCAAGTCGTCATACCGGCGGTGCGCAGTTCCTGCTGTGCGATGGTTCAGTCCGATTTATCAGCGAGAATATCCAGCACACGACTCGAATCTGGACTGCGGCCGATCCGTTCGATGGCACCAATGGCGGCGCAGGGTATGGTATCTATCAGCGATTGTATTCCATCGGCGACGGACTGGTCATCGGGGAATTCTGACGGATCAGCCGGTCTTGCCCTCGGCCAGTATGCAATCAGATTTTCCAGAGCCTGGACGACGAAACTCACGAGAGTCGAACAGGCTCTTTGTCAAATACGAAAGGAGCTTCCATGGTCAGCCAATTGGACGGTCTTGTGGCGCGAATTGTGCTGTCCGCGTCTGGGTTGTTGGCGATCGTCGGTTGCGGTGGCAGTGATGTGCCGTCGCTGGCCGACGTGAGCGGTACGATTCAGATGGATGGCAAGCCACTGGCCAATGCGTCAGTCACCTTCATTCCGGAAAACGGGCGCCCATCCAGCGGAATGACTGACAGCAGTGGCTTCTACACGATGTCCTACAGTGAGCAGGCAGAAGGAGTCGTGCCCGGCTCGTGCCGAGTGATGATCTCGACCGGGAAACCGGGCAAAGAAAACGACGAAGGTGAATCCGAGCCCGGAACCCCTGAAACTGTTCCGGCGGAATACAATCTCGACACGTCGCTGGTGTTTGACGTCAAACCGGGCACATCGAATACCGCCGACTTCAGTTTGACAGGTGGCGGCGCTGTCGCTGCAGCGTCTGACGGCGAAGAGAGTGTCGAAGATCCCTAAAGCGATCGTGGTGAAACCGGCGATTAGACACTGCGGAAGCAGAGGGACGCAGGTGCATCATGCACCGGTGGCGTGAGCCGGCCAGCGCCACCGGCCGAGGATGTGCCGGGCTTCCAGCCCTAATGAAATGCGCAACTTCTCAACCTGTCGGCCACGGGTTAAACGTCACAAGCACGGCGGATACCCCACCCAGAAGGCGGGTCATAGAAATTTTTACGCCATCTGTTTTTTTACGCTGTCTATTCTTCGCCGAAGCTGCGAATCGCATTCCATGCCTCGATCGCATCGTGGACTGCTCGAACATCGTGAATGCGGAGAACATCTGTGCCAAGTTCAGCCAAAGCGATGGCGACACCGATTGTGCCAGCGGATTG
>JANOZG010000425.1:0-6845 GCA_031429275.1 Planctomycetota bacterium | reverse complement strand
GACGAATTGGCCGGAGCCGCTGTTTCCTGTTGACACCCAGCACCCCAAATCGTCATTCCGCAGAAGGTGATTTGGAACAGGATTCTGAATGTTGATTGTTCGGACATGAATTACCAAATCAGCGTCACAGGTTCACTTCTGGATTTCTGACTCTTTCACGAGCAGTATCTCATCCACAGACACGGACTGCAATTCCTGAATGATTCCAGACGGCCAGCGGATCTCGACATCCACGGGTTCGGACTGCAGCCCGAGACCAAACACCAGTGCCGGCTGGTGTGAAGACGCAAAACTGGACCCGGCCACCAACTGCGCGATCTTGATTTTCTCTTTCTGACGGACCGTCACTTTACAGCCAATTCCAGCGCGGTTGCTCTTGACCCCGATGAACCGCAGTTGCAGCCAGTGGCCGCGAGTCGATTTATTCATCAACAATGCGGCTGGTTTGTTTTGATGAACGATGACTGCGTCCAGATCTCCGTCGCCGTCAATGTCGGCGGTGGCAATGCCGCGTCCCACGTATTTGTCGCTAAAGTAAGGGCCGGCAGTGCCCGAGGCTTCCTGCCATTTGTCACCGTCAAACGAAAGGAGCTGTGGATTCTGTTCGTAGCCGTCGTAATCAGCGTTGCGTTCGTCAATATGACCGTTGGCGACAAGGCAGTCCATAAAGCCATCACAGTTGAAATCCTGCATCACAATTCCAAAACCGAGTTTCGAAAAGGAGAGCTTTCGCATGTTGGACGCTACCGAAACATCCTGCATCCCAAACTCACCCTGATTCTGATACAGCGTGTTGTACTCACCGGTGAAGTGACTCAACAGGATGTCTGGCATTCCGTTGCCGTCGTAGTCGGCCACGGCGACACCCATGCTGGCCTGTGCATCACCGGCCCCACTCAAGGCAACACCGCGTCCAAGGGCTTCATCTGCGAATCCGCCGTTCGGCTGAGCGACAAACAGGAAATTGGCAGTCGTATCGTTGGCCACATAGATGTCGGGGCGACCATCTTCAGTAAAATCCGCCACAGCGACGCCCAGCGCTTTGTTACCCGGTCCCTTCAAACCCCATTGGTCAGTAACGCGATCGAACAATCCATCACCCGTGTTGCGGTAGCATTCATCCGGCCAGTGGGGCAGCTGCCTTGGGTGACACAATGCCGGAAGGCCGTCCTTCACGCATTCCAGCGGATGCATTGGGTCGTACTGCAGATAGTTGCAAACGTACAGATCCAGAAATCCGTCCTGATCCAGGTCTGCCCATGCGGCGCTGCTGCTCCAGCGAGGATCAATCGGGGGCAAGGCGGAGACCCATCTCTCGAATGTACCATCACCTGCGTTTCGATAAAGCTGATTCTGACCGACATTGCAGACGAAAATATCATCGAATCCGTCATCGTCAAAATCCCCGACGGCGACGCCCTGGCTATAGTTGAGATCGTCAGTTCCAGCCGAACGCGTCACGTCGTGAAATGTCCCATCAATTCCCTGTCGCAACAATGTATCCGAAGGACGTTCTGCTGGATTCAACGTGTCCGGAACGCCACCCTGCGAAAAATACACATCCGGCGAATCATCGTGATCCAGGTCAAGCCATCCCGCGCCACCTCCGATTGATTCCACCATCAGCATTTTCCCACGTGCACCGTTTTGATAGGTGAAGTTCAGCCCCCGGTCGAGCGCGGCGTTCACGAAGTGCAAATCCTGAGACGCAAATCCTGAGTCGCTGGAATCGGTCGATGTTGGGGCAGGTACCGAAATATCGTGGGAGCCCTGCATGACCGGGGTTGCGTCTTTTGATGGTGTCACAGTCGTTGTGCTCGGTGACTCAGCTGGGGTGGTCTGCGTTCCCGTGCCGCCTTGTGAGGAACATCCGCCGATCAGGGCCATCCATGTAAGGCAAAATAGCCATACTAAACCAGCTGCAGAATGAAATCTGGCGTTCCTGGGTGCTCGGAATTCGTGTGCTATAGTTCGAATGCTGAACGCTTCCTTCGTTCCGCTCATTCCAGTTCCAACGACCGGTCGAACGAGAAGTCGTCTTTCAAGGTAAACCAGGAATTGAGCTCCCACAACGCTTCCCGTTGCAAAATGCCGAAGTACGCCGCTTTGATAGTAATCTGACATCGCTATTACTGCAGAAATGATCAAAGCGGAACATCAAAAAAAACGGCCCGCTGCAACGCTGAGCCAAGGAATCCGAGTAGTCCGTACGTTGTTTCAAAAGCAAGGACTTCTAAGGGCAGAAGAATTTTGGCCAGAAAAATGCCAGCGATCTTCTTGCCCCACATTTTTCTTTATCCTTAACACCGTTGGGCTGCGGCGTGTTGAAAAAAAAGCCCCCCCGTAAGTAATTCCTACGGGGGGAGCAGTGTTTTTGTAGAAACTGTTTTGCAGATGATCGATCAGAACTCACCAACTACCAAGTTGTCGTTTCGGACGGCGATCTTATAGCGAACACCATGATCAACATTTTCGCTCGTGAATTTGACGGAACCGTCACAGAGAAGCATTTGAATGCCACCGGTGTGGTAACTGCTCGGCGCTTCGCAGCGAAGGTCGTTTTGACCCTGCATCCAAAGCGGATTTCGGTTGTTGATTGGATTACGCAGGGAATGGGTTGCTGAATTTGGACTGATCCATGCGGAATACTGGCTTACATCGAAACGAAACGGCGTTTGGTTGCCGCCACGGAAGTGCATATTTTCGAACACTGCAACCGTATTCGAGGTACCGTCAACGATGTCCCTAATCGAAGATGAACCGCTCATGCGGAATACACCGTTGCTTCTAGAAGCGTTGTGAGCACCATCTTCGCCGTCGACCCAAGGTGTTCCAGCCCCATTGGTTAGATATCCTGCACCGAGGGCATCACCCACCAGAGTCTGTGGCACAGCACCACAATCCTTCCAGCCATGCCAAGTATGGCCAAGGTTTCCAACGTAATCAGTTCCGGCAGCTTCAGAATTACCATTAAAACGATATCCTCCATTTACCTGATTTGGGCGAATAGCGGTCATCGCATTGGAAGGGCACAGCAAACCTGTCAATACGGTTCGACGCAGGGCCGCATTGGGACCGATTCCATTATGGTTTCTGTCCGGAGTTACTCCTAACGCGGATGGGGTAGTTGCGATCGAGGCATACAAAGCCGCCTGTTCGATGTAAGGCAGCGAAGAATAGATCCAAGAAAACTCCCCCCAGTTAACGTTCGGATTATTCGGATTATTGACACTGATTCTGCCATGATTGTGCGGAAACGTATTGTAGACGTCGTGGTAATTGTGCATTGCCAAACCCAATTGCTTGAGATTGTTTTTGCACTGTGTGCGGCGAGCGGCCTCGCGGGCTTGCTGAACGGCTGGAAGCAACAACGCGATCAAAATCGCTATGATTGCAATCACGACGAGAAGTTCAATCAGCGTGAACCCCCCCGGAAACGATCTGCTTCTTGTTTTCATGTAGAACTCCAAATCAAAAAACTAAAAAAAATGACCACGGCACCAACAATGTGTCAGACGACGGCTGCCTCACATCGGCATCTTATGCAAAATGAGAATAGATTTTCAAGGAATTACCCAACAACAAGGAAATGTTTTTCGTAAAGCCTCGTCGCGGCAGTGGTCATGTGTTTACATTTTTGTGTGCAGCAGCCTGCTTTGTGAAGTTCAGTTGAATTATTGAAAATTACTGTGATGTGCGAGCGGCATGATTCGTGGATGCACCTCGCAGCGATAGTCGTTCACTTCAGAATCAATGGCCCGCTGCAATCATTCAACCGGTAGTTTTTGGAAGTGGAGTGAGCTAGCGACATGGTCTGCTCCGCATTGAGCGGCATACTCAAGGATTCGATCCAACAGTTGAGCGGGTGGTTGACCGGCATCCGGAAGTGCTAAACAGTCCTTCCGCAGCTCCTTGCCGACGATGGCGACTTTCGCAGCGGCTTCCGCATCCTCCAGCTTGCCCTGATTCCGAAGAGCAGATGCCAATTCATGCCATGCGTGCCAGTCCATCGGCATGAGACTGATCGATTGGCGATAGGCATCCTCGGCTTCCCTGGGACGCTGCGTTTTCATGAAGTGCCATCCGGCGTAACGCAGTGAAAGGCTGTCCTGAGCTTCTGTTTCTGGGATTCTGGTGAGTAATCGCCCGACCTGTTCGATATCCTCGTCCAGAATGGCTGACTCAATCTTGTAGTGCAAGAGAGCCAGATTGTTGGGATATTTATTCAAAAGCAAATCAAGTTCCTCCTCCCCGGCCTTACGCTGGAGTTCTGTTTCGGGGGACGTTGTTTGCAGGTTTTTAAGCGTGTCCACGAGTTGAACCGCTCGTGCGATCGAAAACAGCTCAGATTCCGGTTCGGCTGTTAGCCATCGGGTATTCAGCTGAACGCCGTTTGTAAAACTGAGGTGATTAGCAAGCATGAGGTACACATATGCTTCGGGCGGTTCCGCATGGTATCGAAACGCATCATAAATCTCGTCGATCATTTTCTGCCGCTGCAACGTCATCGCGTAGATGGAAATAAGATGTTTTCGAACAGGTTCAGCCCTCGGAGCCAGCTTCCGAAGCGCTCGCAGTGTCGCTAGTCCCTCTGACGGTTGCCCCGCTTCGTTCAGCTGCATTTCCGCCGCAAACAGCATCGCTTGCGGTGCTTTGGGGTCGTTTATCGGAATTCTCAGCAGGCTTTCGACGCAGTCCGTCAGAAATCCCTGTTGCTGGTACGCTTCGGCAAGATTCAGCCACGCGTCAGCCGAGGATTCATCCAGTTCGACCCATTCGCTCGCTGCGGACTCAAGCTGCTCCCACTCCTGCTGAACCGCCAATTCCCCGCATTGAACCTTCACGGCTTCGAGTCGTTGAAGCCTTCTTTTCAGCCGGAAATCCTGAGTCAACAAGCTCACAATGATTAGTAAAAACAGGCCCGCCAGGCAGACTCCAATGACCCGGAATTTTTTGCCTCTATTCATATGAAATATCGATTATTGGCAATGTGACTGGAAACTGTATGTTTGCATGGTTCTAATTGACGCCAAACGAGCGGCGATGTTGGTCCACGGTTCGCACTGGGGCACGCCTCTCGTGGGTCATTCATGCACTTGAAATTCAAAGGACGCTATTCTCATGTCACTCCTACGACCAATCTTACTGATGTTGTTTGCCTTTTCTACCGTTGTCGGGTGTGGTGGGCCACAATCGACCGGTCACGTTGAAGATAAAACACCCGCTGGCACAGCGACTCCGACCGGCAGTGGGCAAGACGGCGTCATGACCGACGAAGAAATGAACAAGTACGCCGAAGAACAGTCATCAAAGGCTGCGGAACAATAAGGCTGAAAAGATCAGACTTCCGAGGTCCATGCGACTTCGGAAGTTTTTTGACCAAATTCTCTCTGAAGATTTCCGATTGGCATTGTGTCTCGCGTTTTTTGCGGTCCAGATTATCCGCGAGTCAACTCTTGGGAAGGCGGAAACTCGTGATTTCGCGGACAATAAGCGATGCTCAAGCTCCGGATCGGATTGAAACGCCATTAACTTCTTGTAAAAACGCAGCAAAAAGTGATCGCCATGCCGGGTCGCTTTCCTGATGCTGCAGCAAGGCATACGCAACCAGCCCGCACCATCCGAGCGAGCCAGACGTCTCTTTCGCAGGATGGCCTTGATATTTTTCGAAGACATCGTCGAAAAAGTCGTCCTGACAAATCCAGTTGAAAAGGGTCAGAGCCGCTTCTGCTATCGGCAACCTCTCGTGCAGATTCTACCATGGCAACCTCCTTGCCAACCAAACGAAGTTACGCTGTGCTCGGCCACCGTCCACATGACGGCAGTGTTTCATGCCTTTCATCTTACGGCAATAGAACATAGCCAAAACAGAGAGAGACGTTGGGCGTTGTCGCTCGCCTTATAACTGCGGCAATTGCGACAGTAGTTCTGTCTTTTCAATGTGTTGCCATGCCGCGAAGTTCTCGTTCTTTTCAAACGCTGCGGCAAACACAGACATGCCGGTCACTTGCTTGATGCGGAACTCTGAGTGCAGCATCTCAAGACATGCGTCAACGTCGTCGCGCGGACCGTCGAGATCGATGACCGCCAGACTGACCGCTCCGGCACACGAATTCAGATGCGAACGAACTTCTGGAATCAGCATTGGCAGCGCGGCACATTCGCAGTTCAAGGCATTAAGAATTCCTGTCACCGTCCGACGCAACTCGACATCGTCTGACACGACGATTGCCTGACGATGACTCGAATGGTCAATGACGCCGGGAAAGGTGCTGCGATGGGCAAAGACCTCTTCGCCGGCAGACATGGGAAACAACGGCTGATCTCCAGCCAGATAACAGCCCAGCTCCATTTCGATTAATGCCGCCGCAGATGCCACAGGGACTCGAAACGCTACTGGCCAGAGTTCGTGGCTGCGCCCGTCCGCCGTACACCATGGGCCATAACACACGATGATACGTGCAAATAACAGCCGTCCGATGAGTTCATTGATCTGAGCCTGAGCAAATTCATCGGAATACGACTGCAAAACGATGACGAAGTCAGCTGGCAATGTTTGTCCAAGACCAGACTGCAGAGCTGATGGAAGTGTCTTAAATTCCGCCGTAACTCGAAGCCGTGAGTCTTGTCGCAATGATCGCAACAGGTCGCCCGACGCGGCTCCCTCTTCCCGGCCAATGATGACGACGTCTGCGGTTTTTGTATCTGCTTTAGGCACGTGTGGTCCTGTTCATTGAATTCTATTGGCGAGCGGCAATGTCAATCCACTGATGGCAACGCTGTTAAGGATTTGATAGAGTCAAAACCATCGAGTACCCCCTCATCCGGCCTTCGGCCACCTTCTC
>JANOZG010000424.1:0-5077 GCA_031429275.1 Planctomycetota bacterium | reverse complement strand
TGCGGTGACGTTGTCGCTGAATTGTCGTGAGCCGTATCTGAAGCGATGCAGTACAGATGTTTTTTCCCTCGAAGAAAAAGCTCTTTGCCCACGATCGCGGCTGAGGCTGCAAATTCATCGTCCAGTTTGTTGAGTGCCAGAACTTCCGGTTGATCATCGTGGCTCACGACGATGGTATTTCCTTCCAGATCCGTTACGTAGACACGTCCGCCTCCAGCGACCGGAGATGCATAGATGTTGCCAACATTGCCAAGACGTATGGTGCCAGGTTTATCGACGCCAGTTACGGTATCAACACGAGAAAGAATCCCTTGATAGTGCGACAGAAAATAGAGAGCGTCGCCGTAGAGCAGCGGCGAAGGCACGTATGGCGTTCCACGGTTGCGAGTCCATGCCACACGATCTGTGTCCGTAATGTCTCCTTGTGACCCGTCAAGGCGGATTGCAAGGAACGCCTTCTTTTCATAGCTGCTGCCGGTGAACAGCATTCCATCGCCGGCGACTGGAGTTGCCACGATGTTAGAAGACAGGCCGCCACATTCCCAGATGACCGTGCCTGTGGCCGGATCGTAGGCTCGCACGCGATTCGTCCCTGCCACAATCAGCATCCCGCGGCCTTCGTTTTCCACAATGATCGGTGAAGACCACGATGTCTCTTCATCCCGATCGACTTTCCATACCTGTTGACCGGTCCGCTTGTTGAACGCGGCGACATAACATGGTCCGTCGTGATCCCAGTTGACAAACAAATGGTCGCCATGCAGCACCGGCGACGAACTTTCGCCATGTCCATGCTTGGTCTGCATCTCGGCGAATGCCTTTTCCCAGATCACTTTGCCTTGCAAATCAAGGCAGTAGAGTCCGTGTGTTCCAAAATATGCAAAGATGTGCGTGCCGTCCGCCACCGCCGAATTTGAAGCCAGGCTCGCTGTGTAGTGTCCTCCTTCGTGAGGCAGTTTCTTGTGGACGGATTTCTGCCACAGCACTTTGCCATTCAGGCGATTGATGGCAAGCACGACGAATTCATGACGCTGCGTCACTGGTTCGCCATCATGAGTTCCTGGAGCTGTGCTGTATTTTGGGGGCAGCTTGTCGCCATAGGGAATTGCAGTCGTCAGGAAAATGCGGTCTCCAAGAACAATCGGAGTTGAATGCCCTTTTCCCGGCAATGCAACCTTCCATTTTACATTCTTCGTCTCGCTCCATTCGACTGGCGGATCCGATTCCGGCGCAAATCCCGTACCTAGCGGGCCTCGCCATTGCGGCCAGTCCTGTTCGCCTGCAAGCGTTTCGGCACTCTCTTCAAGATACACGCCGGAAACAAGCAGACTCGTGATCATTAATTGTTGAACGAATCGTCTCATGTAGAACAGTCTCCTTGCTGCGATCGAATGAACTACGACGGATCCTGAACGTAGCTTCTGTTTGTCTGGAAGCCGCCAGATTCTGGAGCGAGTACTTCGCATACGCCAATATCAGCAGAATTGCTGGACAGAAGTACGATACGTGGCCCTACTGAGAGGATGTAAGAGTCTTTCTGCGCATCATGCTCGCACGGTGCGCGCATCTTTCAGGAAGCGAACAACGTGAGCGGCTTTTGTCAACGAGCCGGAAAGCTCCTTTGGGCTCTCAGCCCTTGTTAGCGAGTCACGAATAATTTCGAGGCATTGATGATGAGCGTATCGTCTTCCGAAAATTTCCCTGTGCCTTCAATCACCAGCAGATCAAATTCTTTCACATCGAAGAGTTCACGGGAATCCAACTGAAGCAGTTTGCCGTCCTGATCATTGAATTCCACCTGCGCGATTACGCTTTTGATGTCGCGTTTACAAAACGGGCAGTCGTGGGGATTGTGCGATTCGTCACCATCGTGTCCCGTAGCATCGGTGACGATGAACGTGGCTTTTTCAGCGGCAAATGGCGGAACTTCGCCAGCGTTGATCCGGACACGGACTGAGAAGGCCGTGTCTGGCTTTAGCTTGCCGGCCTTCAAGTTCGCACGAATCTCAGGCACTGGTCGCTCTTTGCCGGGAGGCTGTTCCGCCACAAATTTCTGGCGCAATGCCATAATTTCGGGATCGATGCCTGCACCGCAACCTGCAGTCAAGGTCAAACAGAACAACAGACTCAGGTATAAATTTCGTCTCATAAGGATCCACCTTCGTATGGTGACTCTGCACTCAGCCTGAAGAATTCGTGGTTAGACTATACTGGGATCGGTCAGAATCGATGTCTGGCTTCGGCGTGCAGTGAATGTCAATCCCCTGATTATGTGGATCAAGAAGAATCAGGGGACTCACGTCACCCGCTCGCCTCAATTCCGCCCGAGCCAGGCATGATTCCGAATCTTCAGCGGCGACTAATCTGGTTTCTTTTCGTCAGTTGAGGCATCGGCGTCCGCTGCGGGCGCGGGCGTTGATTCCACTGATGCTGGTGTTTCGGTCGCTGGTGTTTCAGTCGCCGGTGCATCTCCCGCTGGAGTCACTTCTGCAGGTGATTCAACTTTGGGAGATGAAAGTCCGCAAGCCTGCGACAGAGCCTCAACTGCGGCATCGATCGTTGCAGACTCCTCTGAATAAGTTGAGCCCTCCTGACCATGCATCGTCTTATCAACTCGACCAAACGCATCCATCAGATCATTGACCGCCTTCTCAATGGCATTCTGATCTTTAACGCTTACCTTTTCCTTCTTTGCCAGTTCGGGAATGGCTTCCAGCACATGCCCGACTTCGTGCAATGGATCATGAGCAGCGTCCTGGTCGTTTTTTGCAAAGGCGTCACGAATGGCATCGCGGGTCGATGTCAGTTCGGCAACAGCATCCTTGAGCGATTCCGGACCATGGTCGTCACCGGTGTGAGCATGTTCAACGGCAGGCGACGCAGTGTCTGAATTGGAAGATTCACTGCACCCGCTGGCAACGAAAACGGAAAGACCAAGTAGCAGTGACCACGAGACACGAAAAGAACGCATGGGAAAGTTCCTTAGAGAAAAATGGATTTGTTCAACGATACAGATTTCACGTTGTGAAACCTCTAATTTCAATTTCTGAAGTTTAGTGCTTATGCTCAGGCGCGCCGATCGATACGATAGCCCCTGGACTTCCACCAACCACAGCTTTGGCTCGAACAGCCAGATCCTGCAGGGAAATGACCCAAATTGTCCCTTCGCCAGGATTGGTAAAGCAGGCCGTTCGACCTTCAGAATCGAAGCTTACTGAATGATGACCGTGATGCCCATCGACCTTGCTGGCCGGTACAGGAATCGTCTTTGCGATTGCTGCATCTGATAAATTTCGGTCGCCGTTTGGATCGAGATCCACAATTGTCAACTGCTCCTGAATCTCGCCTTCCTTTTTGTCCTGAAACAAAAATGCGTAACGTTTTCCACCGGAGGCCAGGACGACTTCTGGCGTTGTCAGCGACAATCCGTCCGCAACGTCGATGAGAAGTTTCACAATCGTCGGCTGTGCGGCCGATGCATCCAGCAGACACAAAGACGACTTTTCGCCTGCACCGCCGGTCGTGAACAGTACCCAGTTGCGATGATTGACGAAAGCACCCGTGCGATTCGGATTCTCGGCGCCTTCTTCTTTGCCCAGCGAAATATAATTCACGACAACAGTTTCGGCCGACTTCGAGAGTGACGTATCTGCGGCCACCCAGCAGACACCATCCGCAGGAGCGAAGAAGACTTTGCCTGAGTTTGCGGTCGCTCCGTGAATGACACCCGTGGGCAACTTGAATGAATAGGCAATCTTGTCTCCGTCCGTCTTCTTCAGGTTGACGACGTCAACTCGCCCCATATTTGGCCCGCCATCATCGATCCAGGTGGAATAGCAGACAGTGTTGTCGATTGCAGCGATACTGATGTGATTACCACCGCCAGTGCGGAAGGTTCCACACTGCTGAGCTGGCTTGGTGATCAGGTCTTTAGGATCCATGTGAGTGAATCCGTTCTTCTTATCGTTGGCCAGGTAGAAGTGGCCGTTGTAGAGATACAGATGAGCCGGATTGCCCTGGTCGGCGTCGAGGCGGCTGCCCTTGACCGATGGAGACGACACAAACTTCCAGTGAGAGTGATCTCCATGCGGCTCTTCCCGAACTCCCGTATCCACGGATACCCAGCCGCTCTGAAATTTCCCATCGTCGTTGTCACGAACGCCGATCAGCAGGTGACCAGCTGCATGTTCCATCTGCACAAGATCCTGTTTTTCCACATCGAGTTTCGGGAAACCTTTGACAGGTGAAGCAGAGACAACCCACTTCGCTCCCCCGTGAACTTCACCCCACATCAATGTATCTTTGTCACGATCCTGCCAAAGCACTCTGGCAATTCGCGGCCCACGATCATCAGCCTGTGCGACTGATGAAAACACCACCAATCCCAGGCACAATGCGACGATCATATTTTTAAACGGGTTGATCAGCATAGACTCATTCATATTAAATTCCGGTAACAATTGGGTAAGTTAGTTTATTGGCGAGCGGCGGGGCGTGAGCCCTCAGAGTGCGTGCATGACTGCTCGGCGAGATGAGACTCTGCCGCTCACCAAGCATTAAAGATCACATCAAGTAGGGACTACCAGTAAAGGTTTCACGGTCGACGAACCACATCCGCTCATCAGGATGCACAAGGTTACAGCCAGGGAATAAAGAAGGAAATGGGGCAATATCGAAATGTTCATCAGTTTCCTCCGACACAGAAAAGCCGTATTCCCGTCCGAATGATGAACGCTCCATCAGCAGCCAAAGCGGAGGCTATCGATCTTAGGAGCCATACTCTCACAACGGAAGGTGCCGAATAGGATTGAGCTTTTATGCTGTAGATTGCAAGCTTCCGTGTCACTGGATACAGTCGCACATTCGTCATTTTTTAATTGCTGGAGGATCAATCAACATGTCATCGTTGAGTGTATTCAGTCGCTGGGCTTTTGTGTTCGGTTCGTTGTTCTCCGGACTAATGTCGTCATCCGCTGACGACATCACACTTGAAAACGTCAAGGCACCGTCGGCCAATACAGTGGATGAAGCAATCGCTAAAGAGGCTTCGCTTGAAAAGGCGGCACAATTTCTCGAT
>JANOZG010000423.1:0-5440 GCA_031429275.1 Planctomycetota bacterium | reverse complement strand
GTTCGAGCGCCGATCGGGTGCGGATGTGTGTGGACAGCAATGAAGACAGCCTTTCACGTGCATCCATATCCGACGATCGAAACGCCAAATATTGACTGAACGCGGTTCGAGCCTTGCGATAGTCCTTAGCTTCCAGCGACGCGTATGCGGACTGCCGAAGGAATTCAACGGTCTTGCCAAACTGCCTACTATGCAGCTTTTTGGTACCGAACATCAAAGCCAGGGTAACAACAACCACAATCAGCGCTGCCTTCGGATTGACGACGCGATGACGACGCTCAGACTTTGTGTCCAGAACACTCATTGGTGCAGTCCCATTCGAATCACAGGCAATGCCTGTCCCAGAAACATCTCAGCCTGTTTGACGTCATCAGTCTGTTGCAACGAACGATCAACCACGTACAACTTGAAGAGATACGGCTGACCTCGAAACGACAGTCTCGGATTTTCCGGTGCGTTCCAGATTCCATTGTCGCTCCAGCCCCAGAATACGCGGACGATGTCTGCCGATGTTGCATCCGGTAGACGGAAGGTTGCACGATTCAGAGCAGAAACAGAGTCTTCACCCCCATTGGCATCCTCGAATGTCACAACAGTCGGACCACTGCAGAGTTCATAACCGACTCCTTCGAAACATGCCGTTGGCGGATGCACACTCATTGGCCCCGCTGCTCCGCAAAGTACTGTCATCGAAACAACGTAGCCGTTTTCAGCATGACGATAGGTGCGTCTCAGGCTGCCGCCAATGCCCGCAAGCCGTTTTTCGCGTTCATCAATTTCTTCTGACGTTGATGTCCATAGACCAATCTGTTCAGGAATCAGGTTCAATCGCGCGGCAGCGGTTTTCACTGCTTCGGGATTATTCAGACCTCGATTAAGTACAGCATCCGCTCCGCTGGCAGCCAGCAATGCAAAGAAACCGCCGGCACACAGCGCGAAGTCACGGCGGGAGAGGTTGGTTTCGACTTCTTTATCTGACATAGTCATTGCGATTCAAAATTGGGCTGTCGGTTCCGTTTCCATCTTTGCCAGAAGGTCGGCGTTCAGCCATGTCCTTGCTGCACAACCACAGGTTGCGTCGATACGTGATAGGTCATTCCCGGACGAGCATTGCCCGGTTCTATAAACAGAAAGTCGAGCAGTTTGAGTTCGAGGAACAGCAGCAGCATTGCGAGCGGCATCATCAGCCAGCCGCTGACGTCATGAAAAACAAGGTCGGCAGTTTCACGTCCAAGGGACTGATGCGCAATTGCCGTTGCGACAATTCGCAGCACGTTGCAAATCAACGCGATCGGAAGCGCGCTAAAGAGAATCAGCATTTTTTCCCAGATCGTCCGTTTGCTGACAATGACAGCGGCGGTTGAAATCGCAAAGAACACCATCAACATGCGCAGTCCGCTGCATGCTTCAGCAACTCCCAATTGAGTGTCGCCCATCAGAATAACGTTGCCTTGCGCGATCGCCGGAATGCCGCAGGCCTGAATGTACCATGCGGCTTCACTTGCCCCCAAAACCTGCAGTGGATCGGACAATGCACGTTCCATCTGAAATGGTAGCGGCAGCATGAATCCAAGAAAAAGCACGGAAGGCCACAACGCCGCGAATGCACGACGTCCCCAGATCAACAGTGTCAGGCCACAGGCTGTGACAATAAAGGAAATCGCGTCGATTGCTTCGACGTAGAAGTAAATTGCTGCCACATGTCCAATGATGCCACTGACAATCATCGACAGTCCAAAGATATTGCTGCGGGCCACTCCTGGCAAAAACCTGCTGCGAGAGTACCAGCCCAGTCCCAGAGCCATGAGCGGAATCGCGAATCCATGTGAATACTGTGGTTCTGTCGTCCAGCGGCTGATGCAACCCCAAAGCAATTCCCGAAACAAAATCGCCATCACAATGCCGAAGCCGAGCGTCCAGAACAGACGCGATCGCCAGTCAGGACAATGCCATTCGGTGAGTTTTTTTGAAGCCGTCATTGTGCTGCTCCGTATTTCGCAAAAGATCGTTCTCTGATCTCAATCAGGCGCAATGCGAATCAAGTGTTGCGGAAACGCTACGTCACGAATCTGGCTTGAGTGCCAATCGATCACGAAAATCATGCAATCGCTTCAAATCCGTGTTGAGGGTAATCGCACAGTGTGGGCTCGTTGCAATTGTTGCATTCGGAATGCCCCTCAAAGAGCCACCTTCGCAGATACCCTGTGAAGGAATTCTTTTTGCTGCAGGCAACATTTTCCGCACAGCAACCTAAGGTTTCCACTGCCCGGACTTGTTACCAACAGGTCTGGGTTTTCAATTTCAAGTGTCGAAAATGGAGATCCCCAGACGGCGATTTCCACAGAGTCCCATGTCATCACATCGAGATCTCTACACCGTTCAAATTCTCGAGACCCTGATCATGAATCGAAAACAACTTACCTGCCGTATTCTCTTTACATTCGCCGCTGTCGGAATGCCTGAAAACGCCGTGATTGCTCAAGCACCTTGTGCTTGCGACAACAAATCAAACATACACACGGCTCCACGGTTTAATGAGGCTAATGAGTTGAATATGACACTGCAGAAAACTGATTCTGCAGTCATGACTCGGCTGTCGAACTCCTGGCCTCGTCAGTGGGCAGGCGCGGCATTAAATGGTTTCGCATCCACAGAGCAGAAGAGCGGCAAAGATCGATCGGCAACTTCCGATCAATCATCGATTGGCTCAGCTTCGAACACGAAATCAAGAAAGGCTCCTGCCAACTGGCCGTCTCAACGCGTTGCGTCTCGGACCAATTCTTCTTTATCTTCGACAGTTCCAACCGCGCCGGCCACAGGCCAAGCGATTGTCTCTGATGCTAAGACGCGTACTGCGTTTGGGACCGATTCGGAATCGGCTGCCAAAGGATCATCTGGCTTGTTCGGTAGCCCGGCCTACGGAGGATCAAGCGGTTCGGGAGGCGGCGGAGGAAGTGCTGGAGGTGGATCATTTGGCAGTGGAAGTTCAGGAGGAGGCTTTGGAGGCTTTGCTGGAGGCACCTCGTCAGCCCCTCGTTCATCAACCGGTGGAGGCGGATTCGGTGGCGGATTCGGTGGTGGAAATGGCAATACAAGTGGCTTCTTACGCTCTTCGCAACTCAACAACGATGAAAACACGAATGGCGGCGGAACGAAGCCCGGTGTGACGTCACCAACCCCAGTCGTTCCGAACCCAACACCGAACCCAACACCGAACCCAACACTGAACCCGACGCCGAACCCGACGCCGAACCCGACGCCAAACCCGACGCCAAACCCGACGCCAAACCCGACGCCAAACCCGACGCCAAACCCGACGCCGAACCCGACGCCGAACCCGATGCCCGGCAATGGTGGTGGACTTTCCGAAGTCCCGCCGCCAATGTGTGAAGTACCACCGGTACTGCCAGAGATTCCGTCCACCGGCGGTGATCCAACAAAAACTCCAGACCTAACGCCTGGAAATGGAGTTGGCGACACGCCTGTCGTTCCGGAACCCGGCAGCATTGTGCTCCTTGCGATCGGAGCTGGAGTGAGTGGAGGAGCGTGGCTTCGCCGACGGAAGAAGCTCAAGGCGGCTGCCGTTTAGGCCACAGAGAGACAACGCTCCCTATGCCCCGCACAGCGTGGGCTATGCGACAAATCCCCAAAAGGCCATACAATACTAGCGTGAATTTTGTTCTGATCCATGGACGTCTGTTGGACGTATAGGCTCAGCCTGAATCGCCAATGTCCGAACTTGCGATAATGGTAGTGCGATCTTTTCGTGTCTCTTCGTGTTTTTCGTGGCTAGCAAAACTAAGATTGCGTACGACATATTTTCTAGCCACAAAAAGCCACAAAACAGTCCTGAAATCACATGGATTAATTAAGTCCTCGTCATCGCCATTGAAAGCAGGCTCGGCAGACAGAATGGTCCTGAAATTGACGTTTCCCTCGGAACGGAAATGACGGCATCAGATTCTTGAGAAATCGAACAAATTGCTATTTGTCGCACAGCCCATCCTGCGCCAGCGATTGGACGTGTCTTCAACGGTTGCCGACGTTGAGTTCGCGATATTCACCATGTGACTGACTCGCGAGAGTCTGCAGCCAACTGGCACTCAATGACGACAATGTTCCGTCGCCAAGTTTGATCACATGAATCGTGATGTTGCGTGACAACTGACGCACGTGAGCCATTTCGGCGGGAGAAAGTTCCGACTCATCTCCATCGGTCAGAAAGTAGATCACATCTGGTTTAAGGCTGATTGCCTCAAGAATCGCGGGCATCGGAACAGTACCGCGATCTGCGGTGACACGATCAATTTGTTTGCTGGCAAGGTCTTTATTCACATCCGTTGCGAAATAGATTGGCTGATCATCTTTGGGTCGAAGTTTCATCCGCTCACGATACTCGTTGAAGAAGATCACGGCGAATTTCTGGTTCGGTTGCAGCAGTCGCAGGCTTGCTTTGAGCTGCCCTTGAGCCGCCTTCAATCGGCTGCCATTCATACTGCTGCTTGAATCAATGACGTACACGAACATCTTTCCAACGCCCGAGATATCCATAAACGTCGTCTCGCCCGGACCACCGACCCCACCAATTCTTGCGGCTCCGCCCGCTTCGGACGGTTGGATGAGCGAAGCTGGGGCGGAACTGGACTGAGCTCTGCCACCGCCAATGGCCTGCCCCGGACCTATCAATGCCGGCAGTGAAGCATCAGACTCTCCCGGAGTATTGGAATTTGCTTCAAAGGGATTCGGATTCAGCTGTGACGTAAAATCGGGAGCTTCCGTCGGGACTCGATTCTTCTGATGATCGGGTTTCAGATGATCCGTGGTCGATTCCTGCTGCTGTTGCTCAGGAACAGGTTGCGTGACATCGGCATCGCCTGCTCCCGGCGCAAGACCAGCAGCCGCTTTACCCTCATCGACACCATCGACGACGAACAGCCCGATGTCTTTGAAGATTTCTCCGCCCGCCTGCCCCGAGCTACCTTGCTGGCAACCTCGCATTGTTGTTCCGGCAATCAAAAAGATTGCCGCATGGAGCGTCAATGAAACTGCCCAGCTCGCTAAGAACGACCGTCGCGGTTTTTCGTTATCCAGCGTCTGAGAGGTCATGATTTCTTCAACCTCAGGGTAAGCCTGGTGCAGAAAATGCGTAGTAGACAATCGCCTTTAAAACGAGGTCGATTGAGCTTCGATTATGACGAAAAACCTTTGATGGAGAAATAGATCATTGTAGAACACTCTATTCCGCAATACAGAACAGGTGCTTCTCGCCACGAATAAACAGCTGATTATCAACCGGTGCGGGGGTTGCATCAACTGTTTCATCGACGCTGTTGGTTGCTTCAATCTGCAGTGTTTCGGCATCTTTTATGACAACGGTTGTGCCGTTGCGAGAAGTCAGGTAGATGTGACCGCCAGCGGCAACCGGCGAGGCATAGATGTT
>JANOZG010000422.1:0-14068 GCA_031429275.1 Planctomycetota bacterium | reverse complement strand
CTCGCCTGAGAAAGGCTTGCCTCAAAACAATGCGGATCGAGAGTCAGGCAGCGACGGTAGCTTTCGGTCGCCTGTGCGATGTCTCCGAGTTGAAACTGCGTGTGGGCATGCCACAACCAGGCATCAGCATTCATCGGATATAAATCCGTACACATCTGAAAACTTGCCAATGCCCGCTGCGGTTGATTCAGTTCCAGATTGCACATCCCCAGCGGGATGAGCGTTTCCACACGACGATCGCCACGATCCACAGCCTTCTGAAATTCATCGACGGCAAGTGACCAGTCGGTGGCCATCTGCGCGATCATCGCGCAATGGGCATACGGACGAAAGTCATCAGGAAAATCCTGCTTCCAGGTCTCGGCCAGTGCTCTTGATTCGTCGATTCGAAACCGTGTCCGATATCCGACGACGAACGCTTCGCACACATCCTGCGGATCAACATCGACACTCGCGAGTAACTCCGGAAGAAATGGTTCAGATGACTCCAGATCTCCGCTCCTTGCGGCTGTCAGCCGACGTTCATCCTGAATTCGTGCTTCAGGTACACCCGCATCCCTTAGCTCTCCAATCGTCTCCCTTGATTCCCGGATCAGTCCGGATTGTCGCTGCAGGCGACACAGTAAGAGCAACGTATTCCGATTGTGCGGTGAATGCTGCTTTGCCCGAAAAGCAGTCTGCAATGCATCTGCGATCCTTAATTGGGATGCCTGGTTGGTTGCCTTCCACTGCAAACAGTACGCAACAATTGATTTCCGTTGCCATATACCGAACGTGACAACTGTCGCAAGAAAGATCATCCCTGTAAGTTTGAGCCGACTTGTTTTTGTAAGGGAAGTTGACACGTTCGATGCCTTAGTTTCACTCACGGCCAACCCCAGTAGCATTCGATTTCTACGATCAACAGGAATGAATTAGCGTCCAGTTTATTCAAAATTAAGCTGGAAACCGGGTGCTAACGCACTGCGGCTGATTCAGGCTCATCCATGCGATACAATTTCGATCGGCCTTCCACGATGCGATACGCGCATCCGGAGGCGACATCTTCGAAGTGATCCTGGCCGCCCGATATCCACTTTACAGTCATACGTCGAATCGTCTGAGCGCTGCCGAGTCCGATCGTGACTTTTCGCTGGTTTGAACAATAAAAGCCATCACCAGCCGGCAGTTGAAAGACTCGCTCAGTCTCTGGTTCACCGTCCGTTTCTGAAAATTCGACACGAATCACAGCACCGATTCCGCTTCGGTTGGAGATTGTCCCGGACAGACAAAGTGAAACGAAATTGCCTGCAGACTCGGTGCTATTTGACAACAGTGCGGGCGGTCCGTCAAGGTGCGTGATGATCAGGTCATCTTTCCCGTCCGAATTCCAATCGAGCCGCGCCATGGCTCGTCCGAGTCGGGGAACGGTTCCGTACCCTCCCATCGAATCTTGTGGCAGTGTCTCGAACCGCCCGGAACCCTTATTCTGGTATGCTGCTGGCAGCATCTTCCAAGGAATGTTCAGGTGAGAATAGTCATCGACATGTCCGTTGACAAGCACAACGTCCAGATGACTGTCGAGATCCGCATCGATGAACTGCGTCCCAAACGACAGCATGTTCAGGGATCCCGCTGCCACACCCGAAACGGCAGTCACGTCTTCGAAAAAACCTTGTTCAGAAAATGAATAGAGAGTATTCGTTTCCTGTAAGAAGTTGGTCACGAATAGATCGAGGTGCCCGTCTTCGGTGACATCGCCTGCAGCGATTCCCATGCAGGCTTCTGCGCGACCAACGCCGTTCAATGCGCATCCTCGCAGGGTGGCTTCTTCAGTGAATTGCGGTACGCCATCGTCTTTCGGTCCGTTGTTGACGAAATACCAGTTTGGAGTCATGTCGTTTGCAACAAACAAATCCATGGTTCCGGATTCATCGAAGTCTGCCGCTAAGATGCCCAAGCCCGGACCTCCACTTTTCTGAATCCCGGCGGCGTCCGTGACGTTGATGAAACCACCGGCTCCGTCGTTCATCAGGCACTGGTCGATCTCACCTTGAAAGATATCCGGCCCGCAGGCACGCACAAGGCGGTCGGGCCCGCTTAAACAGGAATGCACAAACGGCTCTTTTCCGGCAAGATAGTTCACGTCATACAAGTCATCAAAACCATCTGCATTTAAATCAGCCAATAGGCAACTTGTGGTCCAGTTTGTGAGTTGCTTCACAGCCGGTGGTGTAAAGTCCGAGTAGGTACCGTCACCATTATTCCGCAGCAGTTGGTTCGCACCGATATTGGCAACATACAGGTCCTCAAAGCCGTCCGCGTTGCAATCTCCGGCAGATGTGCCTTGGCCCAATCCGGAAACGTCTGCGCCAGAAACACTTGAAATATCGTCGTAACGGATCCTGTCTCGGTTGCGGAACATTCGATTCTTGTTCCGAAGGTCATCTGTTGGAGGCACGGAATTTCCATGAACAAAATAGAGATCTGGTTGACCATCGGCGTCGATGTCATTGACTGCGACGCCCCCTCCGTTCACTTGGTATAGCCAGAGCCCGCGTGCCTCTGCTCCGAAACCGCCGAAGTATGGAGTAGTTAGGCCAAGCTGCGGAGCGAAATCTTCAAATCGAATCCGGCTGGTTGCCACATGCATTGCCCGAGATGTCTCTCGTTTTCCGGGACTTCGTTTTGAATCCAGAATCCTGCCGCGCGAGTTTAGCCGATCAACCACGTCTCGCTCGACCTGATATTCGGCTGCCGCAGCCCGCGATCTGAGCCGTGCTGCATTCTCTACAGCCCCGGATGAATCCTGTGGATGATATGTCTGCAATGCAATCCACCACGCCCATGCTTCCGTTGGTCGACCAAGTTGCTCCATGAGTTCGGCAGCACGTCGCATGAGTGCGGCGTCGCGATGTTTAAACAGCAATCGACGCAACAACCGTTCTGTCTCGTCGAGTGCCACAGCCCGGTCAAGAAGCAGCCTCGCGAATTTCATATCGCCCGATTCCGCATAGATGGAACCCATCAGTTGACAAGCCGCCCGATGATTCGGCTGCAGTTGTATGGCCGTGTTCAGATGATTAACCGCATCTTCAAGATTGCCAGCCCAGACACTCAGTTGACCAAGGACAAACTGCGTATCAGGATGCTCCATCGCTTTTGGTGCATTCCGCTCTGCCCAAAGTCGCAGTTGTTCGACATCATTCACCGCCAGCAGTGCGCGCCCCAATGCCGGAATGGTATCCGCAGGAACGTCGATTCCGCATTCAATGGCCCTAGTGAGTAAACTGACAGCTTCAGGATTTCTGTTGCTGTAAGCCGCCAGACGTCCCAGAGCAGTCATTGCTGCTGCTTTGTCTTTTTCTTGATTCAACGCAAGTTCAAGGATCTTGCGGTCTTCCAGCAATTCCTCCGTTGAACCCAGCATTACAAGTTCATCCAGCAGAAAATTCCTGCTGCGCACAAGCGTGAACAAAGGTTCC
The DNA here is from genome assembly GCA_031429275.1 of Planctomycetota bacterium. Classification (GTDB taxonomy): domain Bacteria; phylum Planctomycetota; class Planctomycetia; order Planctomycetales; family Planctomycetaceae; genus SXXK01. Next base: position 10,604 of record JANOZG010000422.1, on the reverse strand, counting down.
AGTGACTCGAATCGTCGACCGAGGACCAGCAGGTGATCAGCATATTGACGCTGGAATGCTTGATTACCGGGGTCGATGAGCGTCAAATTCAACATCGCTCGACCAGCTTCATTAAGGCGGCCGAGTTTAAGTGAGATTTTTGCGACACGCTGGATGGTTTCAGTATCCTGCGGCGATATCGCAATGACATGAAGATAATGATCGAGAGCTGCAGGCAACCGATCTATTCGTTCTGCAAGGTCAGCCGCCAGCATCAAAACGGCCGGTTCGTCAGGAGCCGACTTAAGGATTTCAATGCAGCGCTCATACGCGCGCTCTGGATTACTGAATTGTTCTTTTTTCGCAAACGAGAGTTGCCTTTGTGGATCGACAACACAAAACCGATGCCAAGCGGTTGCTGCCACAACCACCACCACAACAACTGCGATCCAAAATACAAGACGTTTGGACATCGGTCGAGAAACAACAAAAAAATATGGGTGGCTGAAAACGCAGCCACCGACCAGATCAATCAACACGTTCTTGACTTGCCGAACCCGCCGTTACCAAATATCCCAACACAACTTCAACACGGGCAAACGTACGGTCAAGCCAGTCATGACTAAAACTCTCCAATGACTTCTTGTCCAGTCCTTGAACCAAGAGCCCCCCAAACACCATATGGACTCTTTCCACCTGTAACTTCGCCGCCACTGAAACTGGAGTTACCTGCATCGATGGTCTCAGATACGAAGCGAACAGCTCCGTCCCCGAGCAACACTTGAACGCCGCCCGTATGGCGGCTCTGGCTGGAATAAATACCCCAACGACCGTCCCAACCATCGTTGGAACATCGTGGACTGTTCGGTGGCAGGACAGTATTGATCCCGGTGTTCGACGTGTTCGCGTCGCACCATCGGTCGCCCGACCAGCCAACAACATTAACACCAGTGGCAAATTCTAATTTGTTCGCCGGATTCAACGCAAGGTTACAGGCATTCGGATTGGTATCTGTGCCTGTCACAATTCCCGTGCCGCCCAGTTTATCTTTACCACCAGTCGTTCGAACCAATTCGGCCATCATGACGGTGTTGCTTGAACCATCCAGGTCGTCTGCAAAACTGTAACAACGCTGGAACGAAAACATTCCGCGTGACGACTGTTGCCCGTTTTCCTGAACCTGCGTCACACTGTCGCCATAACAGAATCCGTAGTTGTTTTTCGCCGCTGGACTTCGCCCGCCATTCCACGATTGTTCAGGCTGGCTGTCCGAAGGGCAAAGATACGCAGGAATCTGTGTTCGCCAAGGGGTGTAGGCAGATTCCCAAGGGTATGGTCCGTTCGGCCGGAAAGTTGTTCCATTGAACGTCCCACCGGAAGCAATCTGCTGTGACAGATTCGCTTGCTCAATGTAAGGCAGCAACGGAACCAGCCCTCCCAATCGATTCCAGTTGGACTGCTGTGCTAGCGGCATCCCTGTATTCGGTGTGTTGATTGTACCACCCTTTCCAAAGCAGAACCTGCCATACACGTCGTGATAATTGTGAAGCGCCAACCCCAGCTGCTTCAGGTTGTTCTTGCACTGGGTGCGGCGTGCCGCTTCTCGCGCCTGCTGAACGGCAGGCAACAACAATGCAATCAAAATGGCGATGATCGCAATCACCACCAAGAGTTCGATCAGCGTAAAGCCAAATCTCGAACCTTTACGGGAACGCACAACAATTGACATAACCATACCTTTCAAAAAATGAATGACAGACAGTCCTGAACGTTTGCTGATCTAAAACGAGAACCGCGCTCCCAGAATTCGACCAAGTCGAAACAAAAATACACTGATCTCGTAGAGTAAATGCGGAATAATGATGCAGTAAATGCAAAACCCAGACGCCAAATGATTTCAAGATACACCCATTTGCCCCGAGGAGACTCTTATTGATACAGCTGTTCAGGGCTCGCGTCAATGTGCGCGTTTGAATAATCTAAGAATTTTCTGAATTCTCGTTTGAGATAACGGGTATTGCCCTGAATATGCGGAGCGTTGGAGCTTGCGAATAGAATGTTTCTGATGATACGTACTCCAGTACGTCAATTCTACGGCACACCTTCAGCGTTTGCTGATGATGGCGCATATACCCATCTTGTTCGAGAATGCCGCATTTTGATGCACAAATCACAGATTTTGTCAGTAGCACATCCGCTCAACTCGGTGCGGGTCTAAGCGTGGTTCTTTCTTGCAGCCGAAGTCGTGAGGCTTCAGGTCGAAACATGGGCCGGTTCCGAATTCATATGAAACCGGCGTCGTCTCAAATCCAGCCAACGCGCGCTGCAGATGTGCCATTTTTGTGCTCCGATTTGTATCAACAATTAAAAATTGAACACACTTGCCAATGTTATCAGGAGCGGTATCATGTCAGACCTGTTCTTTTTAATTTCTCTAAGTGTTTGAGGGTTAAGCCGTGAAGCGTGCATTCCTGGCCTTTTGCTTAGTTTCGTTGATCCTGCCTGTCAGTGGCTGTGGTGAACCAACTTACGACATTCCTGAGATTGATGCCAAAGAGTCTGAGAAACACAGTGCAGATATGAAAGCGCAAATAGAAGCTGAGATGAGGAAGAATATGGGTGGTGGGCAGTAACCGCTTTACGGTGCGTTGGAGTGACTGAGGTTTTTTCGTCGAGCCGAAGTTGCGAAACTTTCAGCGAAAACATGGTTCACGCTCGGGTTTTCACGAATCCGGCGCCACCTCAATCAGCACCCGCGCGTGGTAGATCAGCGACGAATGCCTGATGCAGTGCGCAATTTGCCGGTGCTGAAAGCGCTGTCGAACAAGCTTCTTTTGAATTCTCCGCTTGGGGTGGAAGAATGACGTCGCTAGTGGCCGCTTCGCTACGCGCATTTCTCGCAATGCTACAGGTGGTTAATCAGTGGTGAAATCTGCAGGGCTCGCATTTACTTTTTTGTTGTTCGCGGTCTTCGTTGCTGCGCCCGGCTTCAGTCAGGTTCGTGTTTCTGATTTGAGGACGATGCCTTGGGAAGAGGAGTTCGCGAATTGCGGCGATGAGGTCGTTGGAGTTCCCCAAGCGCATCCCGCGATGGGGATTGGCCTTCTTCCACTGAGAGATCTCATTGTCGCCCGATCCAGCGACAATCCCGCGAGTTTCAATGTCGAAGATGGCATCGAATCGACAATTCTATTGGGCAAGGAGCAGGCTGACTGGTCGGCGTTTCATCGCGGAGACCTTGTCATCCGCCTTCGCACCGTAGCAGCAGTGAATCAATCACTTTACGCCGAGTTGCGGACTATCGAAGGTAAAGTGGCAGCGCGATGGTCAATGACGCTTCCGGATCCAAACGGGAAGGACTTTTTGGAGCGAGGATTTGTCGATCTGCGACTTCCCCTGAATTGTTCCGAGTCGTCTTCGCAACTGCGGTCTTTGGAGAAACTTTCGATTCGGCTAAAGTCGGCTGCTTCTTCAAACACTCTTGGCTCCGAAAAGAAGGTCAGTCAAGTCCTGCATTCAATCAGGATCGCAATGCCACGTGTCACATCAGACGCCTTTGCAGCAAGTCCCGAAGCCTTGGCTGCTGCGGCGTTTGAGTGGTTTGAAAAGTACAGGGACCCGGACTCGGGATTAGTTCCGGATCGTGCTCCAAATCGTATTTTTGTCGGGCTCGGTCCACAACGGCATCTCTGCTGCTCCATCGCTTCTGTTGGCTATTACCTCAGCTTGCTGCCGGACGCAGTTACAAGAGGTCGTATGGACGAAGAGACCGCGCGGCGGCGGGCGGGACAGGTCCTGAACTTTTTGGAGAATCACGCTGAACATCATTCCGGACTGCTTTACCATTTCATCGATCTCAAGACGGGGGAGCGTTTTTTTGAGTGTGAATTTTCTTCTCTCGACACCGCAATACTCCTTAATGGCTGCATGGTCGTTTCGGAGCGGTTCGCTGGAGAAATTGCCGAGATCGCTGATCGTCTCATAGATCGCGTTGATTGGACCACTTTTTGCTTGCCGGCAACCGACAAACAGGCGGCAACGCTTTCAATGGGTTGGAAGCCGGGAACTGGATTGCTCGGGCCAATGGACATTCTTTCATCCGAGTTCGCGATGCCATACATGCTTGCCATCGGTTCGAACCATCATTCGATCGATGCGCAACTCTGGAAAGATACGAGAGTCGAAAAGGGTGTTGTCGCCGGTATTCCGCTGCTGAATCCCGGGCATGGCTTGTTTACTTCCTACTACGGACTGGGTTGGCATTCTCAGCCGTTTTGTCGCCGGATCAAAGCCATGGACCTGTGGCAGAATGCCGAGGCGAGTGCTCGGGCGAACAGGGCTTTCTGTCAACAGGAAAACAGCCCGACGTACTCACAGACCAGCGGTCAATGGTGGGGCATCAGTGCAGGCGACAGTCCGGACGGCTACTTTGCACCTGGACTTGTTCCCGGAGCTGGACGGGGAACCGTGTGGCCAGCCGCGACAGTTGCTGCGATACCATGGGCTGAGTCGCAAATCAAAGCGGATCTGATTTCATGGAGCAAAAGCCCCGTCTGGCATTGTGTTTCCGGGCCGTACGGCCTTGCTCCATTTAATCTCGAACGCAATTGGGTGGGAGAAGACCTGATCGGGATTGACATCGGCAGTATGGCGGTCAACATCGTCAATTATCGAAGCGGAACAATCTGGGATCTTTGGGAGCAGCATCCCGTGGCCCAACGAGCCATGGCCAAACTCGGAGAAGCCGCGAATTGTAAATTTCATAAGACGCCGCGCGTCAGTCCCGCTCTGCGAGTTTCGAGGACTGCGAACGCCATGATGTTACCGAGCTCTGCAGGACGCAACAATTCGCCGTCGCGTTTGACAGGGTCTTGGGTTGATGAAAACTGATACACGCGGGCGTGCGATTACGGTGCTTTTTTCGGCGATCGCTTTATTGATCGCGGTTTGGCTGTTGCAAAACGAAGGCGAAGATACTGTCGAGTTGCTGGCTGATGCCGGACGGGATCTTCGAGCTGGTCGTTTTGAGTCGGCCGAAAAAAAAGCGATGCGAGCGGTAGCCCACGACGGGGCACTTCCGAAAGGATTTCTGATTGCCGGAGAAGCCGCCGCAAGAAGCGGTCGATTCGATCAGTCTGCGGAGTACTATCGATCCGGAGCTGAATGCGAAAAACGCGCGAGGGAGAAAGCTCAATACTATTTCTTTGCTGCTGAATCTTATGTGCAATGTGGTCGCTTGACTGATGCGGAATCTCTCTATCAGAAGGCACTCTCTGCCGAACCGAGCTATGTCCTGGCGGAAGACAGACTGGAGTTCCTGTACAGAACAGAAGGGCGGATTACAGAGTCAACCGCAATCCTTGCGCGGCGGGTGGCTTTGAACACAGCCACTTTCGAACAGCTTCTGAATTTTGGGCACCCAAACCGTCAACGGAAATTCCCGGAAGAACTGTTGAAGTTCATGCCGCAAATCGAACGTGACGTGATGCCGCTGCTGGCACTTGCGAGAGAATCTGTGGTTGATGGCAATCTCGACCTTGCTGAAAAACGGCTGCGACAGGTCGTTGAGCAGTTTCCACAGAATTCTGACGCCCAGGCGGAACTCGGCAGACTGCTGCTGGACAACGACGAGGAAGCGTTTCTGGAATGGTATGGGTCCGTTCCGATTTCATGTCGCGATTCAGCTCGAAGCTGGATTGTGCGCGGACTATGGGCTGAGCGTAATTCCCGTTGGCCTGAAGCTGCTGCTGGGTTTCTGCGATCCCTGACCACCGACTCTTACAATCGCGAGGCGACATTTCATCTCGCGATCGCCTTGGCTCAGATGGGTCAACATGACGACGCGGCATTCTGCGGTGAGCAGGCACGAAGCCTCGAATTGATTGAGAGAACTCTGGATGAAATTCACGACGACAAACAAACTTTGCGCAACGTTGTCAAGCTGGTTCCTCTGCTGCTGTCCGTAGGACGATCCGCCGAGGCGGCGAACTGGCTGAGACTGGCGCAAGAGCGATTTGGAGACCTGCCCGAACTCCAGTTGGCCCGCGCCAGCGGCGCGATCAGGACCGAAGCGCAGCATCCGTGGACTGCCATGGTGCACAGGATGTACGCGGAAAAGTCGGCAGATCCAGTTCCGCAGCCGAGGCCTGTGCTAACTGTCGATACGCAATCCGGAGTTTCGAAGATCGCATTTGACTCCGCGACCACCGAACTGGGCCTCACGTTTGAATTTGTGAATTCAGAAGTTGCCCAAAAACCAAAGAAAATGGTCCAATCCAATGGAGGCGGGATCGGTGTGATTGATGTCGATGCCGACGGCTGGCCGGATATCTATTTCACGCAGGGAGGAGCATGGCCATCTATGGCGGATTCTCTTCAGCCGAACGACAAGATCTTTCGAAATCTCCGCGGAACGAAGTTTTATGACATTACGACTGCGACGGGCGTGATCGACCACAATTTTGGGCAAGGTGTCGCGATCGGTGACCTTGACGGTGATGGTTTTGATGAGATCTATGTCGCCAACGTCGGCAACAACCACCTGTTTCGCAGCAACGGAGACGGTACGTTCAACGACATCACGGTTGAGAGTGGTTTGGCAGGAAACGAATGGTCGACAAGTTGCGCGATCGCAGATTTTAATCTGGATGGAAACTCCGATCTGTATGTCGTCAACTACCTGAGTCTTGACGATGCTGCGACGGAGATCTGCCACGAAAAGGGAAGGCTGCGAAGTTGCCGATCAGAGGGATTTGCAGCGGCGGAAGATCGCCTGTATCTGAATAAAGGTGACTGGAGTTTTGCAGACATCAGCGCCTCAAGCGGAATTCTGCAGCCAGATGGACGCGGACTCGGAATCATTGCGGCGGACATGGATGGTGATCACTGCCCGGATATTTTTGTCGGGAATGATGCCGTGCCAAACTTTCTGTTTCTGAATCGCAGCGACTTTAAGCAATCGGCTGCGGTCAATGGAGAATCATTGATGCCTGCGACCCAACGAATCATCACGCGGTTGCGACCAAACGGACAGGGAGTTCATTTTGAGGAGTCCGCTGTCCGTAATGGAATTGCAACCGATGACGCAGGAAGAGCTCAGGCATGCATGGGAATTGCTCTGGCAGACTTTAATAATGACCAACAGCAGGACGTCTTTGTCACAAATTTTTACAACGAATCCAATACGCTCTATCTTGGTCAGGCGGAAGGGTTGTTTGTGGATCGAACAAGGTCGTATCAACTTGCTCAGCCAAGTTTTTCCATGCTTGGCTTTGGAACGCAGGCCTTGGATGCTGATCTCGATGGCGATGACGATCTTATCGTTCTCAACGGCCATCTGGATGATCTTTCCGCAAGCAATGTCCCTTACAAGATGAAACCTCAGGTCTTTGAAAACCAGGCTGGGCAGGTATTTACCGAGCCTGAGCTGAACGACCGGTTCTTTCAGGATCGCCACATCGGTCGTTCACTCGCAAAACTTGACTGGAATCGTGATGGCCGTGACGATCTTGTGGCCGGGCTTCTGGGAGCTTCATCAGTACTACTGACGAATACAACGCAGCCAGCGGGCCGTTGGCTCGGGATTCGGCTCATTGGAACCCAATCCGCGCGAGATGCCACAGGCTGCGTTGTAACGGTGCAAGCTGACGCAACTTTAATGTCCCGCCAATTGACATCCGGCAGCGGGTTCCAGGCGTGCAACGAACGCGCACTGCGATTCGCATTCGTACTCTCGGCCACCAACCCGGTGGTGGACGTAACCGTGCGGTGGTCAGATGGGCAGCAAAACAGCTTTCACGGAGTGAAAACTGATCGTAATTACATCATTGTCCAGGCCGGACCTGACGATCGGGAACCGCGGCTTCCGGTGCCATTCGCTGACTGACCCGCTTGAGCCCGCGGCGGCATCGTGATATCTTGCGCGGGCTGTAGCAAGAGGTAGTCGGATTCGTAAGAATTCACAGCCGGGCCATGATTCAATCCGAAGTCTAACGACTTCATCTACAGGAAAATGCCTCAACCAGACTCGCGCGGAGAATAAACAGCGATTTTGCTGTCGATCCACAGCCATTTTTCGGGATCACTTTTCGTTAGGGCCGAATGCGACTGCTGTGGGGTCATTCACGGGGAATATCTTCCTCACGCCCGCTTCGGTAACGTCGGTGCCTTTGATCTTCAATGATGTCAGGTGTTCAATTCCGGAAAAGTCCACAAGGGTCGAGTCGGTCACCTTGCTGCTGTTTGCTTCCAACCCAAGAAGTACAGGAAACCCAGCTTTGCCGCAGCCTAAACCTGTAAAACCGGTACCCGAAACATCTAAGTTTGTCAGAGCTGGCAATGCGCCGAGCTCGCAAATACCCAAATCAGTGAGATCGGCATTCTGTGGAAGTCTCAGCCATTCCAGTTTGGAAAGTGTGGCCAGAACATGCATCGAACCGTCTGTGATTTTCGATCCGACGATTTCCAGCTGAGACAGGTCTGAATTCGGCGAAAGTGAGGATACTCCCTCGTCAGTGATCAATTCTGATCCAACCGCAATCTGAGTCAGGGAGGCTGCTGCGGCAAGTTTCGCCAGCCCTTTGTCCGTGATCTTTGTTCCGACCAATCGCACTGATTTCAGTTTGGGTATTGACAAGATCGTGCTCAGGGAATCATCCGTCAGGTTGGTGAAACTCAAATCAATCGCCTCCAACTTGGGATGCCCTTTAAGAGCGACAATCGAAGCGTCGTCAATGCTCGCGGAGTGGGTCAAATCGAGCTGCCGAAGATCCTGAAGGCCCGACAGGGCCTCAATGCTTTTTGCCGTCACAGCCGAACCTGACAGGTTGACGATCTGGAGTTTCTTCATGGCAGCGATTGCGATGATTCCTTTTTCGGTGACTGCCGGAGCCTCTGCGTGAAACTCTTTGAGAGTCGGGTGTTTCGCCACGAGCAGAACGTCTTCGTCGGTGGGCTTGTACGTTCCGAATCGCACTGACTGAATGTTGTTCTGCAGGTCCTGCGCGAACAATACGCCCTTGGCTTTCAAGCCCGTGGGGTCACTGCCAGAGTTCGACTGCCCTGTTGTCGCATTTCGCTGAGTACATGCTTGAGAAAGACAAATAAGCACTGCGGCCATGAGGCAGCGAATTGAATGGCGAGAAAACATAAGATCAGCACCTTTTTGGCGTGGGCGATTTTTTCAACCGCAGTTCCCGAATCTACAGGTTCGACTCTATCAGAAGTTGATCCCGCCTTCAATAAGGGCACGATTTTGGGTTGGGAGAAATCACAAAGATCGTAGAAGTGCGATTTGTCACTGCTTAGAGATGGACACTTAGCAAAGAAAACTCGCCCAACATCACCGTCCTGGTGATGTCGGAGCTAGACACACACGCCTGAATTAGTGTGCCATGGCGGGCGAATTTTTCTTAAACTGTTGTTTTGCAACCCATTTTTCCTTCCATGTTCTTGGGCGGAAATCGCGTTTGGTGTTGATGGGGCGACCGGTGTAGGTCCAGTGGAATGGTTTGGCGAACGTGTTGTTGAAATAGACGATGAAGTCCTGCATTCGCTGTTTCAGTTCCGCAGTGGAATGGAAGTTTCCGCGACGCAGAATGCGGCCCCTCAGGATGCCGAAAATTGTTTCGATCTGGTTCAGCCATGACGAATGTCTGGGCAGGTAGACAAAGCGAACTCGGTGGCTTTTGTCGGACAGAAATTCCTGACGCGACTTCATGGATTTGAGTTTCCCGCAGCTTGTGAGGGAGATCCCATGGCTTTTTTGTCTTCCAGGCATTGCCGCTTTTCTGCACAAGGAAACAAGACCATCATGTGATGCAGAAAATGGAATGAGCTCACAGGCAACTTGCAACGCAGAGATGTTGCTCCGTTGAGCCGAACACCGTCAGCGGAATTGACAGCATGTTGTGAGTTTGAAGCAACGATTCATACGACACATTCAACGGAATAAAATAACCAGCCGAGGTGTCGCCGATCGGTTGCAACAGAATATCGTTCGGCAGACGTCGCGCCAGACGAGTTCGCCGAGCGTGGATCTCATCATCAACAGCCGGTGGGACATCTGAATGCGATCTCAGCAAACAGTTTGCGATCCGCAGGCAGGATTGATCTGGTGAATTTACTCGAAAGATCGGGACAACATCATTCCAATCGGCTTCGGGAACAATGCAGACTCCCATGACCTTCGGATTCAGCCATGCCTTTGACAGGGAATGCATCAAAAACGCCTGCTGCGTCTCAAAAAGAGCAAGTGATGTCGGGTGAATCTGAGTCTGAAAGTTGTATACGGCATCGATCAAAATTCGCCGCCGCGAGTCCTGTTCCAGCCACAACTTTATCGACTGCAATTCTTCGTTTGTCAGCCACCGTCCGGCTGGCTTCAACGGGTTCGGGAGCTGCAGCCAATCGCCGTGATCCGGCAGCGACAACTCCGGGAACGTCGGGAAGCATTCCGGAACCAATTCGCTCGCTGCTGCGATTTGCGAATAGACTGGATACACATCTGATGGCATCATCATCAGACCGTTACGTCGTGCAAGTTCCGGCAGCAGCAGCGCCAGGCTGTGCCTGGGCTGTGCGACAAATAGCAATTTGTTCGATTTCTCAAGAATTTAATGACGCCA
>JANOZG010000421.1:0-2345 GCA_031429275.1 Planctomycetota bacterium | reverse complement strand
CGGTCGAAACTCTCGCGAGCTGACTTTGAATCTGTGCTGGGGGCTTGCTGAAATCTTCGCCACCGCCACATCCTGCGAACAGAATTGCCAGCATCGAACTCGCAGCCACGCGATACAAGGAAGCGGACCTGCCAGATGTTGCAAGATGAAAGAAAACGCAGGGGCCATGTTTTGGCATCACATTCGTCCTTAACCAACCAGCATCAGTCGATCTTTGATACGGGGTCAGATTCGCGAGTCTCAGGGAAAACAATCGACCCCAAGGCTAGCGAAACTGTGTTAAGAATTGATGAGTGACCGCCATGCCCCGCAGGTCATTCCGGTCAATCAAGGCCAGCTGATTCTTCCTGGCTGTGTGGGTTTGGTCCGCAACAAAGGTGGCCGGAGGCTGGGCTGTGCGACAAATACTCAAAAGGCCATACATCCTTGCGCGAGTATTGTTCTGATCCATGGCCGTTTGTTGGATTATAGGCCCAACCTGAATCGCAAATGTCCGAACTTGCGATCATGGTGCTGCGATTTTTTCGTGTCTCTTCGTGTTTTTCGAGGCTCGCAAAACTACGATTGCGTACAACTTGTTTTCTAGCCACAAAAATCACAAAAAGCCACAAAACGGTCCTGATACCACACGGATTGCTTCAGTCCACGTCATCGCCATTGAAAGCAGCCTCGGCAGACAGGATGGTCCGGAAATTGATGTTTCCCTCGGAACAGAAATGACGTTATTAAATCCTTGAGAAATCGAACAAATTGCTTTTTGTCGCACAGTCCATTCGCGGCCGCGAATTGACAGGAGATGTATCGGCGACGGGTTCCTGAGGATTCTCGGGCGGACATTTCAAAAAATCAAAAAAAAACAACGGCCCGCTGCAAGGCTAAGCTCCGGAATCCGCATGCGGGGGCAGTTAAGTCAGCGTTTCAGAAGCACGAACTTTTGGGGCAGAAGAACTGTGGGCAGAAAAATAGCAGCCATCTTTTTGCCCTACATTTTTCTGCCCTTGTCGTTGTCGTACGTTGAGTCATCTTAGCCCGGCAGCGGGCAACGCTGTTCAGGATCTATCGTTATGTCCTCAGCCGCTTCTCCACGCAGAAGGGGAAGAAGGTGGTCGGCCGGAGGCCCGATGCGGGGGGGGGAATAAATTCTTTTCTGCCGCTCGCCTTGCTGATGCAATCTCGCGTTGACCTCGCGCAGCGACGAATTCGCATGGTGCTGCATTCGCTGCTCAAAGGAAAGTTTTTGGAGTTCACTGGTTATTAACACGGCGAAGAGATTTGTTAAGTCGTTTGCAGGACCATCACACACTGTCTTGGTGCGTCGCAGGATTGCTCAACGCCGCCACTCCAGACCTTGCCAGTGTGATGAATTCATTAAGGAATGGTTAAGGAAAAACTTTCCGGAATCCCATTCAATTCATGATCACTTCATTGTTGCTTAACACTGCCGTGCACAATACCTCCATCCGCGAACGACATAAGACTCATCTTAAACGGTGAGTCATACGAGTAACGAATTCCTCCAGAAGTCTGGCTGAGCTTTGGAAGAACTCACTTCGCGAACTTACATTTCTGCAACACAAGGGGAGGCGTTCAGCTGAAACGGAGTCGAGATTGGTATTGGGAGGCAGGCAAAAAGAACAAAGCATAAGGAGTCTGCAATCATCTGTTTGGTTGCAGTGAAGGTACGTAAGATTTGTCGGTAGTGTTTGGTTTCGTTTTTCAAAAGGAAAACACAAGTGAAGAAATTGTTCAAGAGTTCAATCATCGTAGAAGCTCGTCGCAAGGGATTCACCCTGATCGAGCTGCTGGTCGTCATCGCGATCATCGCCATTTTGATGGCTTTGATTTTGCCAGCAATCCAGTCCGCACGTGAAGCTGCTCGCAGTGCACAGTGCAAGAACAACCTGCGTCAGTTCGGTATTGCTCTGTACGCATGGTCAGACAGCGATCCGGCAAAGCGAATCTGCTCAGGTCAGTATGACTTCCAGCGTGACGGCGACCCGACAATTTTTAGCTGGGTTGGAAACGTTCTGGCTGTCAAAGGCGGGCAACCTGGTGCAATGTTGTGCCCAAGTAACGAGCTGAAGGGCTATGAAAAGCTGAACGACGCAGTGTCAAAGACAAACGTGTCCAGCAATAACTCACAGACTCCAGCCGCCCGAATCGGTGTTGGTGCGATGTCAACCGCGCTGGACGCCGCAGGTGCTGGCAACAGCATTGCACGTGGTGAAGAACTGAAGGCTTGGGTTCGCAAAGGCGTGAATTCGAACTACGCTTCTAGTTGGTTCATGAGCCGCGGACAGAACTTGGTTGCAAAAGCAGCAGGCACGACAACCGCTGCTCAGGTT
>JANOZG010000420.1:0-7256 GCA_031429275.1 Planctomycetota bacterium | reverse complement strand
ACCAAACATCAGCAACTGCAGCGCGAGACGACGCTCCTCCGGCGTTGTCAGGAGTATCGTTGAACCGCTGGCGGCAAGTTTGCTGCGATCGACATCCAGCTTGCGAAAAATGCCGCAGATACGAGCGTACGCATATTGCATGTACGTCGCTGTATCACCGGTCGTCGCCAGCATTTTGTCCCAGTCGAAGATGTAGTCGCTGTCACGATTGTGATGCAAGTCGGCGTATTTGATCCCGCCGATGCCAACGATCTCCGCTACGTTGGCGCGTTCGCCCGATGAGAGCATCGGAGCTTCGCGGCGATCATCATTTTCATCGACGATCTTGCGAGCTCGCGTAATTGCTTCATCAATCAGACTTTCGAGACCAACGGTGTCGCCGGCACGAGTCTTATACGGCTTGCCGTCTTTGCCCATGACAGTACCAAACGACACATGCTGAAACCGTGCATTGTTCATGTTCCACAACTTCGCAGTGGCGAAAAGCTGTTGAAAATGTTCCGACTGTCGTTTATCGACGACATACAGCATTTCGTCCGCTTTCAGTGTTTCGCGGCGATATTGAATGGTGGCCAGGTCTGTCGTCGCGTAGGTAAACGCTCCGTCAGTTTTCTGCACGATAAACGGCGCGGCGTTGCCTTCGATAAAGACGCACGTGGCACCTTCGCTTTCGCGAGCCAGATTCTTTGCCTTGAGGCTGGCCACAACATCCGCAAGCATCGGGTTGTAATAGCTTTCACCAAGAGCCAGATCGAACTCGATGCCAAAACGTTGATAGATGCGATTTAATGCGGCAAGGCAGTCTGGCAGGAACTCATTCCACAGCCGATTATTTTCGGCGTCGCCGGCGTGCAGTTTTGCAGTTTCATCTCGAGCCAGGCGAGCGATACCTGGATGAGCCTGCGACAGCTTCAGTAGTTCGGGATTCGATTCCACCGTCGCAATTGTCGTGCGAGCACCTTTGACGGCCTCTTCAGCGGCAACAACTTGTTTTCTTATGGAAGCAAGTTGTTTCTTTGCCTTTGCGTCATCGCCAGCAGCGGTTTCCTGTTCCGAAAGCTGAGTCTTCTGCGTCGCTGCAGCTGTTTCAAGATCAGGCAACTTTGCGACGTTGCTCTGGTAATCGGACAGTGTGTTCACCAGCTTATAAAGCCTGGCAAGCTCACCGACTGAGTTTTCAGCAAACGCTTTGTTGTCGCGCAGATACCGATATCCGTAGATGATCATGCCAAACTGCGTGCCCCAGTCGCCGATGTGATTGTCGCTGGTGACATGGTGTCCGGCGAATCGCAGTGTCTTGCAGATCGCATCTCCGATCACCGTGCTGCGCAGATGACCCACGTGCATGGGCTTGGCGACATTCGGTGACGAAAAATCCACGATGACTTTTCGAGGCGAGACTGCGGGCTGAATACCGAGTCGATCGTCGCCAGCGATTTGTGAAATTCGCTGAGCCAGAAAATCATCTCGCAGGCGGAGATTGATGAATCCGGGACCAGCAATTTCCGGTGCATCGCACAGGTCGGAAATCTGCAGCCGATCGACGGCCATTTGAGCAATCTCACGCGGCTGCTTGCCAAGCTGCTTCGAAAGCGGCATGGCAAAATTCGCCTGGAAGTCGCCAAATTTCGCGTCCTGAGCTGGACGAATCATTTCAAGCAGAGGTGTCACATCTGCGACCATGTCGGCCAATGCAGCCGCGAAGCGGTCACGGATCGTATTGAGCAAGTTCATTGTGAGTTGTCAGTATTCAGCGTTTAGAATTTGATATTTCAGATTTGAAATCCAGCGTCACCATCCGATCGACATATTGGCTTCTATGATTTTCTGAGCGTCGGTGAGATCAACACCCGTATCGAGCATGTACAGTCGAATCGCGTGCAGCTTGTCACCGGATGCACGGGCCAGGCAGTCGCGAGCGACGTCACAGGGGCGGATTTTTCCTTCGAGACCGAGCAGGCGTTTTGAAATCACCCAAATGTCACGTGGACGCTTGGTGATACGCAGGACTTTTTCTTCCGGGTAGTATTTTTGGGCGATATGCTCAGCCTGTTCCAGGCTGCTGGCCCACCCAATCATGATGTGGGCTTCGGTTTCGATCTCAAAAAGAGGCATCGCAGTCGTTCCGTGCATGTTTGAAAAGTTCAAAAGACACGCGAAGAATAGCAAGATGCCGAGGGTTTTCGAAGCATTCTGAGTGTTTGAGACCGGAGCTCGCCAGAAATCCCGTGCACATGTGATTCCGGCAAATTCCATCACTCCAGCGGCGACTTCACTGATCTGGTCCTGGGAAATCCCGATGACCAGGCGCTCATGGCCAAATTACGACCACACAACCCGCATTTTTAACTCCACCATTTTTTGAAATCAACCGCCAAGCCATTAGATCGCCGGGACTCAGCCGTTTTGTGTTGGAGGAATTTCGAGAAGCGATGCGAACACTTTACATTTTTCTGCTTCGGCGGTGGTTGTCGCAGAAGGCGATCCTAGTTCGGGCTGCCCGAGTTGCACTGGGAATTGGGCGAAGATCGTTGTACGTCTGGACGAGAACACTGGTCGCTTTTGGCCATGGCGTCTTCCGCGTTCATTGTATCGATTGCTTCCATTGATGGTGGAATCACTGATCGCCGCCGTTACAATTGGCTACCTGATGCGTCTCGCGAGGCACTGGAGCAGGCAGACCTGGGGGAACTTACCCAAACCGAACTTGCCAAACATCTTGGCCTTTCGCTGCCCGGCGCAAAGTCACGTGTTCAGAGAGCACGAGAACAGCTGCGAACTGCTCTCGTGAGCTGCTGCGCTCAGAAAACGGGCAGTGATGGGAATGTCGTGAGTCATGGCTGCGATTGTCAGCCGCCTGACTACTGCAGCAAGAAGTCTGGAAAATGCTGATCGCCAAACAATTCGCCAAACAGATTCCGACGAAAGAGCTGGAGAGTCGAAGAATTCGTATGCTCGGAACAAGATTATTGAAGAATCCCTGCATCCATTTTCAATGTCATCCGTCACCTTAGATGAACGCGGCGGTTGTCGCGGCGTGAACACTTTGAAACGGGAGACTGGAGATGACAACGTCACTTCAATTTAAAACGAATCTCAACTGTGAAAGCTGCGTGGCTGCAGTGAAGCCATTCCTTGATGATGTACCGAACATCCGCGACTGGGAAGTCGATACGGCAACTTCAGACAAGATACTGACCGTCACAGGTGACAGCATTTCACTCGACGCTGTCACGGCTGCTGTTGCCAATGCGGGTTTCGTGGCGACGGGTGACACGCGCACCATCAAGAGTCAACCTGACGCAATCGCAGCTGCAGAAGTTCCGAAAGGCGTTACGTATTATCCGTTACTCCTGTTGGGGACGTTTCTGTTTGGCGTTGTCGGTCTTGTGGAACTTCGACTCGGAGCAATCGATCCAACGCGCGCCATGCAGAATTTTATGGGGGCATTCTTTCTCGCGTTCGCCTTCTTCAAACTTCTGGATCTGCGGGGATTTGCCGATTCTTATCGCATGTACGATATCGTCGCCCAGCGACTTCCCATCTACGGTTTGGTCTACCCAATTCCTTGAACTGGCGCTTGGTGCCGCATATGTCGCAGGAATTCAGCCGGTGGCAGTCAACCTGACAACACTGGTGGTGATGTCGGTGAGCAGTATCGGCGTGATTCAAAGTGTGCTCCAGAAACGCAGGATTCGTTGTGCGTGTCTGGGAACTGTCTTCAATCTGCCTATGTCAACCGTGACTCTTGTCGAAGATGGGCTCATGATCGCGATGGCTGCTGCTGCATTGCTGGGCGTTGGTCATTGATCATAACGCGAGCCAGTATCGGGAATTGATCTGGATCTAGTTCAGCGTGTTGTTAGAATAATAGCACGAACTCTTAATTGGACTGAATCGTCATGTTTCATCGTGTACTCTCGATATTGCTGGTCGGCGCGACCCTTTTGGGGCCGTCAGTCTGCTGTTGTACGATGAAAGTGGCGAGTGCAGAATCCTCTGCTCCTTCGAGTTGCTGCTGTCAACCGGATGACGCAGCAAGGCAGTGTCCTCGAGGTTCAGACGGTAAAAGGGAGCACGAATGCCCTTGTCGCAAGCATCAATCCGTGGGAGCACGGCTTAATGACAGCTTGATCCTTCAGACGTCACCGTCTGTGAAGTGGATCATTGAACTCTCAGACATCTGCTCGTCGGCATTATTCCGGCAAGCTGATGAGGTGAGGCCACAGGGCGCGAGCCTTCTTCCTGGAAGTTGCCCGCCGATGCAGGCGGGCAGAGCACTTCTGATTGCGCACGGCGTAAGTCGCTGTTAATCCTCGCGGCTTGTCGGCATGGTGCCGCTGCCCATCTCGCGATGCATCGCGGTTGCGGCGATTGAGTACAGTGGCTGGCACCTTGCCGTTCTCCAGGCCATCCCTGCCAAAATCCGTCTGCGAGATAGCATTCGTTGCCCTCGCGTAAACGCTCCGCCTGAGGTGTGAGCACACTTAACTGTTACTGAACTACGTCGACGCATTGCTGCGTTCGTGACTGCAAGGAGTCGTTTTATGAGATTCAATAAGTATTTGTTTTCTGGCGTGATGTTTTCTGCTGTTGCTCTTATCGCGATTGCGGCTGGCTGTGGCTCACAGTCTTCGCCGACGGTCGCCATTCCGCCCGCAGTGCCAACATCGACTAGCAATTCCCCGGTGACAACGCCGACCGCCGCTGTCAGCGATGACAGCAACGGGGAGGACATCGATGAGGAGGTGCATCCGCATAAGCCAGGGAGTCATGGCGGAATCATCATTCCGATTGGTTCCGACAGTTATCACGCGGAGGCCGTGATTGAAACGACTGGAGAGTTTCGCTTGTTGATGCTTGGTAAAGATGAGAGCCGCATTCAGGAAGTGGATGTGCAGTCGGTCAAAGCCTATGTCAAGGCGATTGGTGATCCAAACGCAACACCAATAGACCTCGCGGCTGTTCCTCAGGACGGTGACTCACCCGATAAGACGTCGCAGTTCGTCGGGCAGTTGCCAGAGGCGTTTCGAGGCAGGCAACTGGATGTCACGATTCCCAACCTGAGAATTGCCGGGGAGCGATTTCGTGTGGGATTCACGACCGTGACAGAAAGCCACGCTGAAGAAATGCCTGAGAGCCTGCCGGCAGAGGAAGAGCGGACACTGTATTTAACACCGGGCGGAAAATACACGGAAGCGGATATCAAAGCGAATGGCGGAGTGACTGCCACTCAGAAATTCAAAGGTGTTCCGTCGTCACACGACATGTCCCCAAAGGAAGGCGATCGAATTTGTCCCGTCACAAAGACGAAAGCCAACCCCAAATTCACATGGATTGTAGATGGTAAGTCCTACCAGTTCTGCTGCCCGCCTTGCGTCGATGAGTTCGTGGCGATGGCAAAGGAGCGGCCCGAAGAATTGAAAGCTCCTGATGATTACATCAAGTTGAAATAGGTGTCCTCGTC
Organism: Planctomycetota bacterium; assembly: GCA_031429275.1. GTDB lineage: Bacteria > Planctomycetota > Planctomycetia > Planctomycetales > Planctomycetaceae > SXXK01. The sequence goes on along the minus strand of JANOZG010000420.1, from coordinate 1,789 downwards.
TGTTGTGCCGGATGCAAATCGAAGGCATTGAAGAATCCGGACGAGACCCTGGCAACGGTGGCGAAGCTGAAGAGCGAGATCAGCAGCAACAGAGAATAGGCGTTACGTAACTCCATTCATAAAACAGGAGGGTCATGATGAAGTGCCAGAATCTCAGCCTCATATCAACATTGTGTCTTGCGTCATTGACTGCCGCGGATTGTTCGGCCAGTAAAGGGTCAGTCATCGTCTGCTGGGAATCAAAGATGAACGGTGAACCCGCCGTATCGGCGAGTCAAATTTCAGTTTCTGTTGATTCTGCAGGCGGCAACAAATGAATCTCGCGCGAGTCAGACGGGGTGTGTTTGCGGAGAGGAACATGAAATACTGTCACTGGTTGGTCATCGCCATTCTGTTCTCTGCGTACGCATTTGCGCACGAAGGGCACAAGCCTCTTCCGACGCGTGGGATGGAAGTGAACGCGGAAACGGGGAAGATGGTTCTCACGAAGTCTGCTCGCGCAACACTGGATGTGCAGACTGCAGAAGTGGGTTCGCAGAAGGTGACTCAGTCGATTTTGGCCTATGGGACGCTGGTCTCTCCGTGGAATCGCCATGCGATGGTCAGTTCGCCGCTTTCTGGCCGGATTGTGGAACTCCTGGTGACGCCAGGCGAATCCGTCGAAGCCGGGCAGGTATTGGCGGAATTGGACAGCCCTGAGTTGGAATCGTTGCAACTGGAGATTCGCAACGCACAAACGGCGCTGAATCTGTCTCTCAAGCTGCAGTCCTCGGCAGAAGCCGCTGGCAAAACGGGGGCGATTCCCGGGATCCGATTCGTCGAAGCGAAAAACCAGGTCCAGAAAGATCGTGCCACGCTGGAAATCGCCGTCGCAAAGTGGCTGGGTCTGCAACTGCCCGCTGAATCGCTGGAGGCGATGCTGCGAAATCCAAACGAACCGCATCAGCAGCGACTGGCTTTGAAAAGTCCGATTGATGGTACTGTGACACATACGGACCTGTCGGTTGGAAAGGTGATCAACTCCAAAGAGCACCTGTTTGAAGTGCTCGACCTGTCAACAGTGTGGCTGAAGATCGGAGTGCTGGAAAAGGACCTCGCCCGTGTCGCGATCGGGCAATCGGTGGAGTTGACTCTGACAGCTTATCCCGATGAGAAGATCCCTGCTCAGATTGATGTCTTCGGTCAATTCCTCGATCCACAGACACATCTGGGAACCGTCTGGGCCTCGCTGTCAAATTCTACTTCCGGAGACTTACTGCTGCCGGGCATGTCCGGGCAGGTGCAGCTGAAGGTTGGCGACACAGGCGACAAGGTTGTCGTGCCGATGTCCGCTGTCATTCGCGATGGAGCCGAACGGTTCGTGCTTGTGGAAGAAGAGCAGACGCAAGTGGCGTCAACGTACCAGAAGCAAACCATCGTTTTCGGTCAGCGCATGGGAGACTTGATCGAAGTGCGTGGTGGCAATTTGTTCCCGGGAGATCGCGTTGTCACTCGCGGAAGTCATGAGCTTGGCAGCTTCTTTACAAAAGGCGTGCTGAAGGTCAGCGATGAAACGGCCCGTGATATTGGACTCACCCTGCAACCTGCATCGCAATTGACATTGTCCGAGACGATCACAGTGGATGGTCTGGTCGATGTACCGCCAACACGGCGTACCGTGGCATCATCGCAACTCAGCGGGTCCATCGCACGCATTCTTGTGGATCGTGGACAAAAGGTTCGGGCCGGCGCAGTGCTGGCGGAAATCGTCAGTCAGGATTTCCAGAATCTGCAGCTCGATCTTTTGCGA
>JANOZG010000419.1:0-3706 GCA_031429275.1 Planctomycetota bacterium | reverse complement strand
CTGCTCGAAATTGACGCTGCAGTTTCAGCCAGCCGTCGTCGAGTCTGAAGAACCTGCGAAACGCTCGACAAAACTGCTGCTCGCCAGCATTCAGGCAGAAGGTTCAAAAGTTATTTTCACGTCGCGTGAACAAAACGTGACGGCCGTTATGAGTCGATTAAAATACTTCATTGCAGAGCGCGTGATGGAACTTTCCGGCAGTGTGGTTGCCGCCACCGGTCGTCCGAAACCCGTGCAGATTTATCAACGCAGCAGCATGCTGACGGCAGCACAAGTACTCGTGGCACACGACAAAGAGAATCAGATCCATACCATTCAGTGTCCCGGACCAGGGCAGCTTGAACCTTCTGACTTGCCATCCGCTGAAAAACAGTCAGACAACAACGGAACCTTTTTTGCCAAATGGTCCGAATCACTTGTGATGCGTCAGGTACCAGAACAAAAAATCACACTGAAAGGCGAAGTTGTTGTTTCTCAATCAAACGTCGCTGACAAGAATGCCATCGACAATGACGGCGCCACGGCCGACGCGGGTACAGATATGAGTCTAAGCGGTGACGTTATTGAAATGACAGGCTCGATTGCCCAGGGGACTGCGGGAATCGTGAATCCTGCAAGCGATCCATCAAAGATATCCGGCATGGATCTGAGTCGTATCACGCCCAAAGAATTGATAGCCACCGGTAATGTTCTGTTGACGCATAATCGCGTGACAGGTCATATCAATGAAAAACTCACGGTGACATTTACAGAACAACTTTCCCCTGCTCATGAAAGAAACGTCAACACAACAAAACCAATTAGCCAGTCAACGCTGCTTGGTGGTTCGCAGGACAATCAGGGCGAAACAGATTTCTACTGTGACACAGCCAATGCAAACATCAATCTTCTGCAAAATGCTCAACAGAAGCGGCGAGCAGAATGGAAGGATGTGTGGCTATTCGGCAAGGTACAAATCGAACATACAGGCTTGAAAAAAGAGGATAGTTTTTCCGCCAAAGGCAATGCGCTCTCGGCAAAGTCAGGATTCAATACAGTCAGCGATATTAGTCTGTTTGGTGATCCTGCTGAAGCTCGTCTGGCTTCGCGTCGAGTTGAAGGGCCACGCATTGACTTGCAGGAACGTGATCCTTCTGTCAATGGTCCCGGTAGTATCCGCTTTGTGAATGACAAAGGCTTAGATGGGAAACGCCTGGAGAAACCGTCTATCGTTGAAATCTACTGGACGGATTCCATGACGTATGCGAATCGCACGGCAAACTTCATTGGCAATATTCGAGCGGTGATGACAAACGAGGTGGATCACAAAGTGGAACTCACCTGCGCCAGTATGAGAGTTTTCTTCACGTCCGATTTGCAGATGCAGGCTGACAAAAAGAAGAAAAACTCACTGCTGGCCGATACCTCAGATTCTGACCAGGGGGCCATTGAACGTATTGAATGCGACAGCAAAGTCGTTGTTGATATCGATCAGATGAAAGAGAATCTAGTAGTCTCCAGAAATCATGCGGAATTCTCTGATCTCAAGGTGAACATGATCACCGGGGAGTTTAATGCCACCGGCTCAGGAAGCTCGGGCATTGTCGAATCGACCTCGCTGAATTCCGAAAGTACGCCAAGCGCGGCACCCTTGGTTGTAGCAAAAGCCAACAGAGCTGTTGCGACTCCCACAGACGAATTCGTTTTTGTTCAGGCCAGGTTTATCGGCAGCATCGAAGGGAACTATGAGTTGGGATTTGTGCAGCTCAAACAGCACGTTCGCGGAGTCTTCGGGCCTGTCCGCCAGATGGGCGAAAGAATTGTGCTGGATGGATTAAATGTTAACGAGCTACCGTTGAATACTGGCTCCATGCGATGTGAGAATCTGTCGTTCTCCCGGATCGAATCCAGTGACAGTTCTGGTTCGTCAGGATTTGAAATGGTTGCGGAATCCAACATCAGCGACGGCTACAGTGGAACGCGCGCTCCATGCCATCTGGAATCGATTGAAATCTCCGGTGATGCCGATGAAATCAAATACGATTCGTCCAAGAAGCAATTCATTCTGCGTGCAGATAAGGGACGACAGGCAACCGTTTCATACCGTTCGGATCCGAGTGCCGACGCTCAGACGCTGACTGGGGAACAATTCTTGTACTACCGAGATCTGAAGAAGCTCGTTGCCAGCGAGATCACCGGTGTTCAGACGTCTGGCGACCTAAAACCAGCGGGAAGATAGTTGCGGCGGGGACTATCTGAGATGACCTCCAAAGCGTCAAATCCTTCGCTCAACGCTGCCGTTCGGCGGTCAAAACATCGCCGCTGGATATTTCGAATTCTTGCCACCATATGCGCGTCCTTCGTCGCTGTAGTGCTGGCAGAGATTACATTACGACTTCTGGTTCCCGATACTCGGTCGCCGTATATCTACGATGAATTCACCGGCACGCGATTGGAACCCGGGCATAAGTTTGTGTTTCAGTCGGAGGGTTATTCGTCGAATGTGATCAATTCTCAAGGCCTGCGTGATCGTGAACATGAACTGCAGAAACCTGCTGGCACGTTTCGAATTGCAGTCCTTGGTGATTCGTTCAGTGAAGCTCTTCAAGTTGATCAGGAGAAGACATACTGGTCAATTCTGGAACGTGAACTTCAGACGACGCCGGAATTCAGGAGCCAGACTGTTGAGGTTATCAATTTTGGTGTCTCCGGCTTCGGTACAATCCAGGAATGGCAGATGCTGGAACACTACGTTGGCGACTATGCACCGGATCTTGTTTTGCTTGCATTTCTGCCGGGAAACGATGTTCGCAATAATTCGCGGCAACTTGAACCCGACCATCGTCGCACCTTTGCTGATTTGCGCGACGGTAAGCTGCAACTCGATTTTTCATTTCGTGATGATCCAGACGAAAAGAGATTTCGCCAGTTCACATGGTCTTTCTGCAAAGACCAGGCGATTCGACGTTCACGCGTCGTCCATCTTCTTTATCGTGCTCTGGACAACTGGCGATCGAGGGCAGCATCTCACAACGCACGGAATGCGAGCCTCACCAATGCTGACGAAGCCGGCATCGACAATGCGGTCTTTGCGCCGCCCGGGATTGAGACGTGGCAAGAGGCATGGGAAATCACGGACCGGGTCCTTGAAGCGATGCAGTTGGAATCACAGGCAATGGGGGCCAAATTTGTCGTGGTGATGCTTAATAACTCGGTGGAAGTACATCCTGATCCTGAAGTCACGCATGAACTCGCCCGAAAAATCGGCTCTGCTGATTTACAGGAACCGCAACGCAGAATCATCGCTAGTGGCCAGCGGTATGGGTTCTCCGTGATCGATCTGCTGGCACCGATGCAGGCGATTGCTCGCAAAGACAGCGTGTTCTTTCACGGCTTCCCGAACACCCAACCCGGGACGGGGCATTGGAATGAAACAGGACATGCCACGGCCGGAAAACTCATCGCTCAAAAGCTGACAGATGTGATGAAGAATACGACTTCAGATCAAAACACGCCCAAACGCTGATGTCAATGACGTTTGTGATGTGTGTCTAGGGTCGAAGGGCGTCTGCCTGAAACCCGTGGCTTCCTTCGCTTTGCTCAGACCAGCCCGTGCCACCCAATTCATCAAGGGGAAAAGTGCTTGTTACCGGATTGCGATCCGGGTCGACGACTGCTGCTATCGATGCGGAACCACTGGCTCGGGATTGCATGTTGCTGGTGGCAC
>JANOZG010000418.1:0-2937 GCA_031429275.1 Planctomycetota bacterium | reverse complement strand
GTTGATGAGATTCACGCACTCGTCCGCGACAAACGTGGTTCACATCTCGCGCTGTCACTTGAACGACTGGCGGCCATTTGTCCGAGACGGTTGCAACGCATCGGATTGTCGGCGACTCAGCGGCCGATTGATAAGATTGCGGAGTTTTTAGTTGGTGTAGCAGCGGCGAGCGGGGCATGTCAATCCCCTGATCCTTGTGATGGCAAGACGAACAATCAGGGGATTGACATCCCTCGCTCGCCAATCATCATCAACATCGGCCATCAGCGGCAGTTGGACCTTGCCATCGAAACGCCCAACAGCGATCTCGGCGCCGTCTGCATGCATGAGCAATGGGCTGAGATCAACGCTCGAATTGTGGAACTGATCAATTCCCATCGAGCCACGCTGATCTTCGTCAACACGCGCCGTCTGGCTGAACGGTTGACTCATCAGCTCAGCGAGATTCTTGGCGAAGATGCCATCAGCAGTCATCACGGATCTCTGGCCTATAAGCACCGGCAAGACACTGAGCAACGTTTGAAATCAGGTAAACTGAAGGCTGTCGTCGCCACCGCGTCGCTCGAAATGGGCATCGATATCGGATACATCGATCTTGTGCTGCAGATCGGTTCTCCTCGCAGCATCGCGACGTTCTTGCAGCGCGTCGGACGCAGCGGCCATGCGCTGGGTTTAATTCCGAAAGGCCGACTGTTTGCTTTGACTCGCGACGAACTTCTTGAATGCGCGGCGATGATTCGCGCGATTCGGCATGGCGATCTCGACGTCATTCCGATTCCTGTGGCGCCGATTGATGTTCTCGCTCAGCAGATCGTGGCGGAAGTCGCGTGTCAGGAATGGAGTTCCGATGAACTGTTCACCTTGTGCCGCCGTGCTGCGCCTTACAGTAACATGGAACGATCGACTTTTGATCGGGTGATTGCGATGCTCAGCGAAGGCCTGACGCCGTCGGCTGGCCGAAGCCGAGTCTTCCTGCATCACGATCAGGTTCAGCGGCGACTACGTGCTCGCCCCGGCGCAAGGCTGACGGCGATTTCAAATGCCGGCGCGATTCCGGAGGTGTTTTCGATTCGCGTGATCACGGAAGAGGATCATGTTACTGTTGGCACCGTCGATGAACATTTTGGTTCCGAAACGGCCGCTGGTGATATCTTCGTTCTTGGCAACACTTCGTGGCGAGTTCGTTATCTGCGCGGCGGCGACCTATTTGTGTCCGACGCTGGCGGTGCGCCGCCGTCGATTCCGTTCTGGCAGGGCGAAGCGCCGGGGAGAACTGTGGAACTCTCCAAAGCGGTTTCGGATCTGCGTGAAGAGCTGGAGCGACGCGTTGTCGATCTTGAGGCCGCACAGGCATGGCTGATCGAAGAGTCCAGCGTCAGTGCCGATGCCGCGCGGCAAACGGTGATTTATGCGGCGGCCCAGAAGGCCGCGATTGGTTTATTGCCTACGTGTCGTCGAGTCGTCTTTGAGCGATTCTTCGATGAGAGTGGTGGCATGCAGTTGGTAATTCACGCTCCGTTTGGGACTCGCATCACGCGGGCCTGGGGCCTGGCGATGCGAAAGCGATTCTGCCGTTCGTTCGATTTTGAATTGCAGGCGAACGCGGATGACGACGGCATTGTCCTCTCACTGGGACCGCAGCACAGCTTTCCGCTCGAGAGCATGTTTCCAATGCTCAATGCCAACAATGTGCAAGCAATGTTTGAGCAAGCGGTCCTTGTTGTTCCGATCTTCCTGAACCGCTGGCGCTGGAATGCCACTCGCGCGCTGCAGATTTCGCGAAGTCGCAACGGCAAAAAAGTTCCGCCGGCCCTGCAGCGATTTCGCAGCGAAGATTTGTTGACGGCCGTGTTTCCGAAGCTGACGGGTTGCCAGGAAAATGTTGTGGGAGATATCGAACTTCCCGACGATCCTCTTGTGCAGCAGACGATGGACGACTGTCTGCACGAAGCGCACGATATGGAGGCGCTGAAAGAATTGTTTCGGGCGGTGGAACGAGGTGAGATCGAATTTCTCGCCCGCGACACAAGAGAACCGTCGCCGTTTAGTTATGAACTTCTGAACGCGAATCAATACGCATTTCTGGATGGTGGAGAAGCGGCCGAACGTCGAGCTCGCGCTGTGGCGACTCGGCGATCTTTGTCGATCGATGATGTGCGCGATCTTGGACGCCTCGACGAGACGGCGATCGCGCAGGTGGTGGCAGAAGCTCAGCCGTTGGTGAGGAACGCCGATGAATTGCACGACACTTTGCTGAGCCGAATTGTGTTGCCTGTTGCCGAAGGCGTCGAATGGACGGCGGAATTCGCTGAGTTGGTGAAAACCGGACGTGCGACGCTGGTGACTTACACTTCATCGTCTAATGAATCGGGTGGCCGGGGCTGGACTGAGCAAAGCGAAGGAAGCCCCGGGGTTTCGGGCTGTCGCCCTCCAACCCCGGCCACCCGATCTGTTGAAGCATGGGCCGCGACGGAACGAATTCCTGCAGTGATCGCTGCTTTTCCTGATGCCGTGCTCACACCACTGGTTATGGTTCCGTCAGGCGTGAAGTCCGATTGGGAAAACACCGAAGCGCGTGTGGCGATGGTTCGCGGTCTACTGGAAATCTGCGGCCCGGTGACGACCGAGGAAGCAGCGCGACGGATCGGGATTACCATCAGTCAGGCCGACGCGGCTCTGGAATCACTCGAAGGCGACGGCGTTGTGCTGCGTGGGCGGTTCACAAATCCCGAAAGACCGTCGATCGAATGGTGTCATCGACGCCTGCTGGCGCGCATTCATCGTCTGACAATGGACGGTCTCAGGAAGCAGATTGAGCCGGTCTCGGTCGATGTCTTCATGCGATTCCTGTTTCGTCATCACGGAATTATGGAGTCGCATCGTCGTGAAGGAATGAACGGTTTGTTCGAAGCGATCGGGCAGCTGCAGGGGCTTGAT
>JANOZG010000417.1:0-13009 GCA_031429275.1 Planctomycetota bacterium | reverse complement strand
GGTGTATCGCGGCGGCGTGGACAAAAGAACCAACTGTCTCCTGATGCTGGAGATCGATCAATTCACGCCAGGAATCTGCTACCATTTCGACGCGGCAACGTACCTTTTGGAGATCCTCGCCATGAATCAGTCACGGTTTCTCACCGAGCACTTTGAAATCACCAGGCGTTTCTTTTTGCAGGCCGGGGTGATTGGCGTCGCAGCACTCAACGCCGCCAGTGGCTTGGCCGACAAGATCGCCAAAACGGCTCCGCAGAAACGTGCGAAACCAGACAAAGGCGGCGTGCGGCCAGATCCATATTTCACGCCGTCAGAAGATTTCAAAGATGTCTCTCGCGGGAAGCCGTTGCCGCATTCTTTGCCGGATGAAAAGAAGGCCGAAGTCGGACTGACTCGCGAATCATGGCGGCTGGAAGTCATCTCAGATCCTGATCACCCCGCCAAGATCGGTAAGCCACTCACCAAGACAGATAACACAGCACTTGATTTTGAGGCGTTACTCAAGCTGGGTGAAACGCACGCCATACGTTTTGCGAAAGTGATGACGTGCCTCAATCTCGGCTGTCCGCTCGGCATGGGATTATGGGAAGGTGTGCCGCTGCGTGAAGTCATCTGGCTCACGAAACCTCGCGAGGATCTGCGGCGAGTTTTCTACTACGGCTATCACAACGATGATCCAGCTCAGATGTTTCGAAGTTCGTTGCCAATAGGACGAGTCCTCGAAGATTCGTTTGATCTGCCGCCGGTGATTCTGTGTTACAAACTGAACGGCGAATGGCTGGATTCTGAACGGGGTGGCCCAGTGAGGGTCGTGGTGCCCGAAGCGTACGGATTCAAATCCATCAAGTGGCTGTCGCATGTTGTGCTGACCAATCTGCCACACGCTAATGACACCTATGCCGAACAAAACAACGATGTTGATAGTCCGCTCAAGACGTTCGCGGCGACGATCTCAATTCCGAGGGAAATCAAGGCTGGCGAGAACATCCCGGTATCAGGCTATGCACAGGTCGGTATCGCAGGTCTGTCAAAGGTTCAGGTGTCGATTGAATCGAACGCCACGGAGCGACCGGAAGACGATCCTCATTTCACGACCGCGCCGTGGGTTGATGCTGAGTTGCTGCCAGCTCCTGAACGATGGTCAGGCTTGCCTGACGGAACGATCCCGCTACCAATGCATGGCTTCAATGCCGACGGTGTTCCGAAGTCATGGCCGCTGCGACTCACCAACGCACATTGGGCGGTGGTGCTGCCAGGATTGCCAGCGGATGAATACACGTTCCGATGTCGGACGATCGATGAACGCGGCCACGCTCAGCCGATGCCGCGGCCGTTTCGGAAGTCTGGTCATGCGGCGATTGAGTCTGTGGGAATTACCGTCACTGAGTAGTGTCGTTTTGTCGTTTCGTAGGCCGGACCAAGCGCAGCGCCGTTGCGGCAATTCAGCTCGAAGCCGGAACGGCGCTGCGCTTGGTCCGGCCTACGTGATTCGAGGTTTTCCGCGATCGCTCAGCCGTCAGCAGAGTCTTCTTCGGGCAGGACCATGCGCTTTTGCTGATTGCGATAAAGCCATTCCACTTTCGTACGCGCCCACGGCGTCTTCCGCAGAAACTTGAGACTCGACGAAACGCTCGGGTCCTGCGTAAAGCAGCGGATTGGAACTTCGACGCTCATTGCCTCCCAGCCCATATGTGCGACGAGACGCTCCAGCATCATTTGGAGAGTGATGCCGTTGAGTGGATCCAAAGGACGTCGTCGAGCCATGTCAGGGCGCCCAGGAAGTTTTGGGTGGAAAGAATTGTTCGTCGCAGCACAGTTTCAAGGTTGCTGACTTCTATCAACAATCGTACATCTTCGAATCCTGATCACAGACTCCCGTAGAACGACAGTTCAAAAATTCCGGAAAACAATCTGTAACAAACCTCCGCAACACTCGCTACGAAGTTCATCCAAACGGAAATGAGAACTGCGAGTGGCCGGCTGACTCGCGAATCTCTTAACTCAACTTTAGCCGGATCAGGAGATTGATCATGTTTAAGAAGCTTATGTTTGCTGTTGTGCCAGTTCTGATGCTGGCGGGTACCACTTTCGCTGACGATGCTGATTTGGCGATTGATGCGTCAACGATCACGGATGCGGATGTCAACATTGTTGATAATGCGTTGGACATTGATGTGGATCAGCTGTCCGCCGACGCCGGAACCGACAAGAAGACGGATGCGGTTGAAGCGTGTTTCCGACGCTGTGGATACAGCAGCTACGGCTGGGGTGGCGGATACCACTCATGTTACAGCAACTATAACTGCTATCAGCCGTACTACAGCTACACCAGCTATTGCTGTGCTCGGCCTGTTTACTACAGCAGCTACTGCTGCCAGCCAACGTACAGCTATAGCTACAGCTGCCAGCCATGCTACACATCATACTGGGGCTGCTATTAGCCAAACCGGCTCGTGAAGAAACCGCGAACTCAAGAGTGAAACGGAGTCGCGACAACTCGCCACGAACCCAACCGTTCGACACCTCAAGGCAACACGCAATCGTGACGCCTTCCCAAGAGCCCGACGCCGTGTGTTTCACATGCGTCGGGCTTCTTTTTTGTCCAGAAGTATCCGGCCATATTTTTAACCGTCCGAAATTAATAAAGGAGAACTATCATGTTTCGATCCAGATCACGTCGCTGTGTGCGAATTCCAACGCTGATTGCACGCATCACACTGACAGCATCCGTGGCGATGGCTGTTGGAGCAGGTATTGCCAATGCACAACAAACACCACCACCGCAAGGTCAGCAAACTCAGTTAGCGCCTCAGCAGCAGCAATCACAACCAGTGGTTAGCCCTCAGCAGCAATCCACTCAGCCACAGCCGCAATTTCAGCAGAATCAACCGCTGCCTCAGCCTGTTCAGGGAAACGTTGGCGGCGGTACCGTGACGACTCAGACGACAGTTACTGCAGCACCGACAATTGTTACATCTGCTGACACCGCCGATCCGCGTACGAGTCAGGTTTTGGGAGTTCCGGAATCGCACTGCGGGCATGTCATCGATTTACTCATCCATAATCGCGTGCGGCAACAATCAGGTGCTGTCGGAGCTGAACTTGCGTCGGGGCTGCTGCTTTCACAACCGCCGTCAGGGAATCAGTTCGGAGATCTTGAACTTGTTGATGTGCTTCTTGTGACCGATGGCGGCCCGGGCATCGGCCCTGTGATTCAGGTCACTGTACGGAATACAAGCGATATCTCCGTCGGCAGCTTCCAGATCAGTATTGTCGGAGTTCTGGGGCAAATTCACGCACACTGTCCGACAGCGCGGGGAACGGTGACGCAGATTCCGGCTGGAGAAGTGGCCTCGTTCCAGTTGCAACTGCCGGCGTCTGCAATGGCGATGGGATTTCAAGGAGAGCCCACAGCTTCGTTCGACACCATTGTCGTCGCCATCGACAGCTTTGACGAATTGATGGAAGCGAATGAACTTAACAATGTCCGGATCATTCGCCGAGGTGAACTGCCACTTCTGACACCAGCACTGGTGGCTGAGGTCGTCACAACAACCATGACACCCTCCACTCCGGTACCAAGTGCTCATGCGACACCGGCAGACACCGCGATTCCATCGCCCGATCAACCAACGTCGCCATTGGATGGCATCAAATTTGAAGACCTGCAGTTAGAATCGACAACACCAACAGCGGCAGGCATGGCTGAATTTTTTCGCAATGCAAAATAATAGATTGCGCCTGAACAGGACCGCCTCTCAGTGAAGTGTCGCTGAGAGGCGGTGTTTTTGTTGTCGCACATCACATGGCATGCGGCCGCACATTGTACTGTGCGGATTCGCACAGCATGCGATGATTTTTGAAGACTCCATGCACATTTTTGTCGGTCAGTCGCCGATCCTCCGTCTGCGGCGCGAGGTTTGCGGTGTCGTGAACGTGAGCCTTGGTCTGTCAGTGTTTTCGCTTTATATCGCAAAAGGATGCAGCTATGCCAACCGTCACTCGAAATGGAAAAGTTTCATCGTTTATAGGGATTATCGCTCTTGCTGCGATTGTCTTTTTGTTTTCATTTTTCCCATCGCCTGACAACAACGCAAGTGTCGTCGCTCAGGATGAAAAACCTTCAGCAAAAGCGCCTCCAGTTGAGGACAGAGGGAATGCAGACAAGAAGGACAAACCGGAACAGGCCCTTGAGCGGTTTATGCGTCAAAAGTTGCAGGCTTCCAGTCTGATTCTTGAAGGACTTTGCACTGAGGACCTGAAGATGGTGTCGGATGGTTCTGACACTTTGATGAAAATGAGCCACGAAGAAAAATGGCGTGTCTCGAACGACATGATGTATCGCCGTTACAGTCAGCAGTTCCTTGAAGCTGTGGAAGAACTCAAGGCAGAGGCGGAAAGTCTCGACATGAATGGCGCGTCAACGGCATGGGTCGATGTCACGATGAAGTGTCTGAAGTGCCATGAATGGGTTCGCAATACGGTCCTTGCAGATGCCGAATAATAGAGGCGGGGATTCAACGCAGGCTTTTCAAACGGCGAAACTGACGTATTCCATAAGGCGACTATGTCTGCGGCTTGTCGGCTGCAATCAGGGTTGAGAAATACGCTATATCGCGCAGACTGAGCGTGGCAGACACGTACATCACGGCCAGGAGCGGAATCACAGCAATCGACAAAATCCCTATGTGAACGACGAGCAATTGGTTTGCGACATTGAAGGATTCCCATACCCACGGCGTCGCGTTGTCAATGAGACGATAGATCGAAAAGGGATCGACGAATGCCATGACTCCGATGGCTGATGCGATCAATGTGGTCGCCGTCCATGACAGCGCGACAAACCGTTTTCTGGCAGCACCCGTCAACTTCACCCACGAGCGCCCTCGGCAAGAATTGCATCGCACCTTCAGAAACGGGTGCGCCAGATAAGCGGCACCGGCAGATATTCCGGATTGTCCGCAATGTGGGCAATTCAATTGACGCTGCCACAAATCGCGTCGCGATTCATTGCTGAGCGGCCGCGTTGCCGGTGCTTCATAGGGATTGTTCATAAGATATTTCCGCCGCGAAACGCGTTTTCGATTTTCCAAGTTGAGAGCCGAACGCGCTAATGTCGGGGTGCCAATTGGAAAAACACGACCATCATGAGGCCCGCAGCTAGCGCTGTCGGCTCACATGCACAGTATCCGTCTGCGGTCAACGGACTGGTGAGCCGTGTGGTTTCGTACGAGATTCTGATAGAAGCTGGCCAGCCGAAAATGTGCCACGTCAAATAACACAACGGCAACAACACGCCCAATGCTATCCATGCCAAGGATTTGGTGCGGCGGTTCCACCAGCGACGAGTTTTGGATTCGGGGTTGTTCATAACATGACATCTTCTGTGAAGTGGAAGAACGCGTTGGAGTACAGGCTTTTGCCGGCCGCCGCCAATCGCTACAAGTCCCAAGGAATCGCAGGCTGAAGTCTGTACTCCAACAAATTGAAATGTACCGGCAAGCTGACGCATGCCGCTCGCCGGACTTGAGGCTGTTTTTCAGAATCGCCGCCAGAGAGAGTAAACTTTTTTTAAAGATTGTCTGCAAAAGCCGTTTTTGCCGGGGAAAACAGCTATTGACCTGAATTGCCGGTTTCTTCTACTGTTCCACTCACTCGAACTGCGGTTCCTGCAGTTCAAATCTCCTCTCGTTCTCTCCCCTCTCTCGAATGTTCGTCGATTTCTCCTCCGTTTGATCTGAGGTTGGATCAGGAACCATCCTTCCGATTTCCAGATTAAGTCATTCGAAATCACGCATTCAACACCCCGCCTTTGTTGCCGGTTTCCCGGTGACGTCCCGGAGGATTATTGATGTCTCGTCTCGCAAGTTTGTTCGCTGGTCTGCTTATGGTCAGCTCGTTGAGTGGTTGCTGTCTGCTTGGTCATGGTGGCGGCTACGCTCCATATGGCGGCGGTGGTTACTACGGTGGTGGTAACGGTGGTTCTTGTGGCTGCGGCGCTCAGGCGAATGGTTATCCATCTGCCATGTATGCTCCGCCGATGCAGCAGACGGCTTTGGCAGCCCCAGCGGCATACGTTCCAGGCCAGGCTGCATACGCTCCACAGCAGCAAATGGGCATGGGCATGCAGACCGCTCAGCTCGACGCCTTCTCAACCTATTAATATCGATACAGATTCTGCAAGGACGCAGAAGACTCGCCGACGGCTGGTTTGCGCAATGGATTGCGTTCAGCCGTGGGTTTTGTTTTTGTGCCACGCATGATTCTAACTCAATCGCGCTCATGCAGTGCGTATTGGGCACGGACGCACTCGACGAAGTTCTTCCCTCCCACTTCGTCTCCTCTGCTCCGAATGCCGAACGATTCGACCCCCGTCGGACCGTTAGGCATTTTCATGCGCTAACATCATGAGTCATGGACGTTGATATGAAAATCGATTGTTTACGGAATTCGTGGAGCACGTCCTGCGTGCTGCCCATGATGCTCTTGTGGTTTGCAGGTTCAGCTTTTCAGAGCTCTGGAAGATCAGGGACTGATGGAAAACACACTTTTCGTTTACACGAGCGACAACGGTTGGCAGATGCCTCGCGGACTCGCCAACTGATATGACACTGGAGTTCGCGTTCCCCTGGCCGTTCGCTGGGGAAGCCGCCTGAAAGCAGGAACAACGACGAACAGTTTTATCTCGTTAACGGATCTTGGCCCGACATTTCTTCAGACTGCCGGCCTGCCCGTGATGGATGGTACTACAGGAGTTAGTTTTCTGGATCTGTTGCTGGGTCAACCCGACGCAGTTGAGCGCGACTGTATCTTCCTGGAGCGTGAACGACATGCCAACGTGCGCGAAGGGAATTTGAGTTATCCAGTTCGCGCGATTCGGACTCGCGACTTTCTGTATATCCGCAATCTCAGGCCAGATCGCTGGCCAGCTGGCGATCCACAGATTTGGTTCGCAGTCGGCGATTTTGGGGACGTCGACGACACTCCTGCCAAGCAGCAGATTATCCAGCATCCGACCGATCCGAAGATCAAACCCTTCTTCGACCTGTGTTTTGCCAAACGTCCGCCGGAAGAATTGTATGACTTACGTCGCGATGCAGATCAGCTCAACAACGTCGCTCAGTAGAACGAGTACGCAGAGACTCGCACAGCTCTGAGTGCTCGGGTCGATCAGTGGATGAAAGAGACACAAGATCCGCGAGTGGACTCGAACTACGATGCCTGGGACACGTATCCCTACTTTGGCGGACGCCCCAGCGAAGTGCGGGGCAGGAAGTAGATTGACTGCTGCAACTCGGCAAGAAAGCGGCCTCCCTACGACATGATCTTCCACATCGGTTGAGCCCCTTCGACACCGACCAGAGAGTTGTCGAGGCCACCGAAGAAGTACGTAAGTTTTTCGGGGCTTAGACCGAGCTGCGTGAGGATCGTGGCGTGCATGTGGCGGACGTGGAAAGTGTCTTCCACCGCTTTGCTGCCGATTTCGTCAGTGGCTCCGACTGTCGTGCCGCCTTTGATGCCGCCGCCAGCCATCCAGATGGTGAAGCCGTAGCTGTTGTGATCTCGACCGCTGCCGGTGGCATATTCGGCGGTGGGCTGACGTCCGAATTCGCCACCCCAGACGATCAGCGTGTCCTTCAACATGCCGCGATCTTTGAGATCCTTGATGAGCCCGGCAATGGGCTTATCAGTCTCGCCGGCATGGAGATTATGATTCGCTTCCATGTCCGAGTGCGCGTCCCAGTTGTCGTCGTTGTGCGCTCCGCCCGAATAAATCTGTACAAAACGCACGCCGCGTTCAACAAGTCGGCGAGCCAGCAGGCACTGACGGCCAAACTTTTCACTCTTTGGATCGGTCAGACCGTATTGCTCCTGAGTCGCCGCAGTCTCCTGCGAAATGTCCACAGCTTCCGGTGCTTGTGACTGCATCTTGTAAGCCAGTTCATAACTGGCAATGCGCGCGGCAAGGTTGCTGTTGTCGGACCGAGTGGCAAAGTGGTCTTCGTTGTATTGTCGCAGTGTGTCCAGCAATCGCCGTTGAGAGTTGCCAGCGAGTTCTGACGGCGGTGTGAGATCCAGAATCGGATTCTTGCCGGATCGCATGACAGTGGCCTGGTATGTCGCGGGCATGTAACCGCTGCTCCAGTTTTTCGAACCGCTGATAGGACCCCCGCGAGGATCGAGCATCACGACGAAGCCCGGCAGATCTTCGTTCACACTGCCGAGCCCATAGTTTGCCCAGGAGCCAATACAGGGATGACCACTGAGGACTCGTCCGGAATTCATCATCAACATGGCGGAACCATGAATTGGCGAATCGGCCGTCATCGAATGCACGAAAGCGATATCGTCCGCACAGGTACCGAGATTAGGAAACAGATCGCTGATCCACTTGCCGCATTGACCGTATTGTTTGAACTTCCAGCGAGGCTCAACGATACGACCCTGATTACGGTGGCCGCCGCGACCGAAGGTTTTGACTTCGATGGTCTTGCCATCCATCCCGTACATGGATGGCTTATAGTCGAACGTATCGACCTGGCTCGGCCCGCCATACATATAGAGAAATATGACGTTCTTTGCCTTCGGTGCGAAGTGGGGTTCTTTCGCAGCCAGCGGATTTTTGAATTCAGTGGCCCCGTCAGCCGCTACAGCCTGGCTGTTCAGGAATCCATCGCCATCCATCATGGCGGTCATGGCGAGTCCAGCGAATCCGGAACCAGTTTGCCACAGCATTTCGCGGCGTGTGCGTCCGCAGAAGTTTTGGGTTGTCATAGTATGAGCCTAACTAATCCAGGTAAACAAACTCATTCAAATTCAACGCGATCAGGCAGAAGTATTTCCTTGCCTGTTCGACGGTCATCAGATTGTCTTTCTGCAGAGTATCGATCAACTGCATGCCGCGCGTGACTTCTTCATCCGTTGGTGGTCGCTGCATAACTCGCCGCAGAGCCTCTCGAATCTGAACATCCAGCGTGTCTGGATATTTTTCATTCAGCATGCCGGCAAACACAGACGCCTGCTTCAGAATGAACTCACTGTTCAGCAATCCCAGGGCCTGCGTAGGTTGCGTTGTCGCAAATCGCACGGGGCATGTCTGATCAGTGTCCGCCATGTCAAAACTTTCCAGAATAGGATCCAGCAGCGAACGTTTGACATGAATGTAGATACTGCGGCGCGCTTCGTCTTCGGGAGTCGACTTGCCCCAACCGGATCCAGGCTGTGACTGTCCGGCTTTAACTTCTGCAGGAATGTCTGTGTAGATCGATGGTCCATACATGCGATCGGCGTTCAGTGTGCCATTCGCCCACAGAACCGAGTCCCGCACTTCTTCGGCGGATAACCGTCGCATATCGAATCGCCAGAAATGGTCGTTCACAGCATCTTTCGCCGAGGCTTCTTCGCGACCAGCGGAACTCATTTGATACGCGGCAGAATTCATGATCAGTCGATGCATGGACTTCATTGACCAGCCGTCTTCAACGAACGTCGCCGCCAGCCAGTCGAGCAGCTCGGGATGAGTCGGCTTGCTGCCCTGAAAACCAAAGTCACTCGAGGTGCGAACGATGCCACGACCAAAATGATATTGCCAGATACGATTAACAATGACTCGTGATGTCAGCGGATTGGCCGGACTTGTCATCCACTTCGCCAGTCCGATTCTGCGTCCGCTGGAAGCAGCGCCTTCTGCGAGCGGCAGAATTTCAGGCTGTGGCGGCGAAAGCACGGATGGGAACGATGGGAAAACTTCCACGCCGGGAGACTGCGGATTGCCTCGGGCCAGGAGATACGTTGGCTTCATGCCTGCGACGTCTTCTTTAACACACAGGGCCTGAGCCATTCCAGTAGGACGATTTTCGCGGAGTTTATTGCGACGTTCGGTGAGACCTCGATAACGCTTCACTTCTTTGTCGGATAGCAATCCGCCCTCGCGTTTTTCGATCAGTCGCACGCGGTTTTCTTCGAACGCAAATTCATCAAAATCGACCCCGACAAAATCCTTCTTCGCTTTCTCTTCTATCTTTGCGAGGTCGCGTTCGACGTTTGCCAGTTCCCGTTCATGTTGAGCAACGGCTGCTTCGTGCAGCGGACTGTCTTCTGGTCGATCAAGTTGGGTCACGGAGGCTTCCAGCACCGATTCATGGGATCGTTCCCCATAGCGCTTCACGCCGCGAAAGAACGCGATCATGCTGTAGTAATCTGTCTGAGGTATGGGATCGATCTTATGATCATGGCACCGGGCACAATTGATCGACAGACCAAGCATGGTTTGTCCGGTTGTCGTGACGATGTCATCCAGATCGTCATAATATGCGAGTTCGGGATCAGCGGGCTCATCGTCCCATCGCCCCAATCGATAATAGCCAGTTGCGATGATTGACTCGGGTGTCTTGTTCACCAGTTCATCGCCGGCGAGCTGTTCGGTGATGAACTGATCGTACGGCTTGTCACTGTTGAATGACTCAATCACATAGTCGCGATATCGCCAAACAAACGGTTTTGCTCCATCACGCTCGTAGCTGTTGGTTTCAGCGTAGCGAACGAGATCCAGCCAGTGGCGCCCCCATCTCTCGCCGTAATGAGGCGATGCCAGCAGCGATTCGACCAATGCCGACCATGCTTCGGGCGATGGGTTTGCAGCGAACTCGTCGACAACTTCCGGTTCCGGTGGCAGGCCTGTGAGATCGTAGTAAGCCCGCCGCACAAGTTCTCGCGGGCCAGCCTGAGAGTTGGGAGTCAGCTGGTGATCTGCCAGCTGTTTTTGAATAAAGCAATCGATGTCGTTTTTTGCCCAGTTCCCGACAGCCTCCGGCGTTTGAGGCTTTTTTACTGGCTGAAACGACCAGTGCTTTTTTGTCTCGTCATTAACGCGGGGCGGTTCGCGCGGAGCTTCGAAGTGCAGGACTTTGAGATCCTTCGGCCATGCGAGACCATTTTTTACCCAGATCGTCATCGATTCAATTTGCTTCGGAGACATCTGCCCAGTCGGCGGCATCTCATAACCATCGTAGTTGATGGCTTTGATCAGCAGGCTTTCCTCCGGATTTGCATCATCAATCGCCGGTCCCGATTCGCCGCCTTTGATGATGGCGTTACGGCGCGTCAGATCGAGCCCGCCCTTCGGCATTTCACCGGAGTGGCACTTGAGGCAATTTGATTCCAGCAATCCCGCGATTTCGGATTCGAACGTTGCGATTTGATCTGCAGGGAAATCCGGAATTTCGTCTGCAGAAACAGAACTCGCAAGAAACCGGAGCACCATGAGTGCAGCAACGCACCGAAACGACATGTCAAATACTCATTTAAGGCGGGAAAGGCGTTGTTGAGACAACAACGAAAAATGGAGGGTTGGTCGAATTATAGGCTACCCAGCACCGTTGCGAGTGTCAACGAGGCAAGTGATTACAATCGACCCTTCCCGCTGCGGACAAAGCCATAGAGGATTTCAGCAGCCGGATTCGTGGAAATTCGTCCATTTGCCTGAAACCTATTCCGAAGTCTCACAACTTCGCCTGCGAGAAGCAGACGGATTCCCTCGGTGCAGAAATCGTTGCACCGTTGCCTTTTAGAGTTTTTGAGCGATTCTGCGATTAATTCGCCATTGGCTTTGCAGGGACTTCTCGACCATCCGCTCTGGCAAATTGAACGTCAGCCCAACCGATGAAGTGCTCAACGTTGGGTTCGTCTGTGTGACCGCCATCGTGTTGTCGCCATGCGAGTTCGCCGTTGAGCAAATCAACATTGACTCGAGGCATTTTCTCAGAATTGTAGTCATCGGACCGTCCGAGATCTTGCGCGCCGAGCAATCGGAAAACCGGCTGCGAGCCAATGGCGGCCATGAAGCTGCCTTGATGATCGAGCCAATTGGCGTCACCTTTTTCCGGAATGCCGTGACTGATGAACGTCAACCGCGGAGCACACAGTGCCAGCGTCATGTGTGAATCGACTGGAAGATTGTCGGCTGTGCGGCGACCGAATGTCGATTCTTCTGCGGCATACTTCACATAGTTGCCAGCCATCCAGTGATACTCACCAGAGCCTGCAAGGTTTTCGACGCTCTCACCGAAGTTGCGACGGTTCAATTTTGTTCCACCA
This sequence comes from Planctomycetota bacterium, assembly GCA_031429275.1. Classification (GTDB taxonomy): domain Bacteria; phylum Planctomycetota; class Planctomycetia; order Planctomycetales; family Planctomycetaceae; genus SXXK01. Next base: position 913 of record JANOZG010000417.1, on the reverse strand, counting down.
GCACCGCTGGATGCTATCAAGCCCATGCCGAATCGCTGATCAAACGCCATCGCCACTAACGCGGCCTTGCCGTAACGCGACACGCCCGCGATGCCAACGCGTTTTGCATTCACGGCCGGTTCAGTCTCCAGATAGTCCAGTGCTCGCGACGCACCCCAGCCCCAAGCGCGTAGCGCACCCCAGTCATCTGGCGCTCGAGGCTGCCCAAGATTCGTAAGACCAATGATGCCGCGAGTCAACCCGGCTCCGACAGGTTTCACTTCCACATTCGGATCAGGATTTCGAACAAACGGATTGCGCTGAAAGCCGCCAGCATCGTCCTGAACTGTTGAAGGGTTGATTGTGGCACAACCCCAGCCGGCAGCGATCAGCTTATCTTCCTTTGATGGCGGACGTGGACCTCCGGGACCACCTCCCGGGCCGCCGCGACTACTTCGTCCTCCAAAGCTGAACGGGTTCGGTTCGAACGGCGTCCATCCGAAACTCATCAGCACCTGCACAGCACCCGACGCGTCCTTCGGCAGCGTCAACGACATCGAGATATTGACTTTGATTTCCGGGCACGCTGAATTGTCGACCACTCCGACGACATGCCGTTGGATGGCAACTTTGCCGCCAGCTTCAATTTCGCGAGTCTCACGCACTTCCCATTTCACGCCGGGAACACTGGCCGGAATTCGTCCGTAGACTTCGCTTTCGAGGAGTTCGACGATTTCCGCCCGTCGCGTTGGCCATTGCTCGGCAGTTGTTACTTCTTCACCATTCGCGTGATTCATCAGCTCGGGCAAATTGGGATAAGGATTCGCAGTGGCTTCGTCATAATTCGCGCCGTTTTGCGCATTGGCGTCGCCGTTCCTGCCGGGTCGCAGTTTTGTTATACCCAGCTGACGCAGCATGTTCTGGTGATCCTGCT
>JANOZG010000416.1:0-7386 GCA_031429275.1 Planctomycetota bacterium | reverse complement strand
GAATTTGATATCAACTTATAAATCATGACAACAACCATCATCGACTATGGAATGGGCAACCTTCGCAGCGTGCAGAAAGCTTTTGAACGCATCGGAGAGCCCGCAGTTATTAGTTCTGACGCCAACCAAATTGCGACAGCTGAACGTGTCGTCCTACCGGGTGTTGGCGCATTCCGAGATGCAATAGCCGCTCTGCGTCAGCATGATCTGGTCAACGTCATCAAAGACCATATCGCTGCCGATCGGCCATTCCTGGGTATCTGCCTGGGTTTGCAGTTGCTCATGGACGCTTCTCTGGAAGATGGCGAACATGAAGGCCTTGGAATTATACCCGGCAAAGTGCAGCGTTTTGAATTGCCTGCTGAATTTAAAATCCCGCACATGGGCTGGAATCAGGTGGACTGCAGCGCGCAGCCGGAGCATGGACTGCTGCAGGGATTCGGAGCGGAACCGTGGTTCTATTTTGTTCACAGCTATCATGTCGTGCCCACCGATCGGTCGTGGATTGCCGCGACAACGGATTACTATCAGCCGTTCGTCTCGGTGGCTGCCAAATCTAACGTCATGGCAACGCAGTTTCATCCGGAAAAGAGCCAGTCATGCGGCATGCATTTACTTAGAAATTTCTTGGCCGTGACTTCTGATTCTGCAAACTGTGTGACCGCCATTCCGAACGCGTAACTGGTTCGAGCTTCGTATCGAACTCTCCAAAACTCCACCGGCCAGACATCACCAAAAGTTGTCACGGCACTCTCATCGTTGATCGAGATTCCTTAATGCTTCAGCTACTTCCCGCGATCGATCTTCTGGAAGGACGATGTGTTCGTCTTCGTCAGGGCAACTACGACGACAGCACTGTTTTTTCTGACGACCCGGTTGATATGGCTCTTCGTTGGCGTGACGAAGGCGCCGAACGACTGCATCTTGTCGATCTGGACGGTGCGAAAGTGGGAAGACCTGTCAATCAGGAGGTTGTACGCCGCATCATCTCTGCGACCGGACTTCCGTGCCAGCTTGGCGGAGGTATACGCAGTGAAGACAGCATACGCTCCACTATTGAACAAACAGGCGTCGATCGCGTCATCGTCGGCACAAAAGCACTTCGAGAACCGGATTGGTTTGCTGAAATGTGTTCAAAGTTTCCGCATCAATTGGCACTGGGGCTTGATGCACGCGACTCGATGGTTGCCACCGATGGCTGGCTGGAAGTCTCAAAAGTCTCTGTGACGGAACTGGCTCAACGATTTGTCGGTGTGCCGCTTGCGGCAGTGATCTACACAAACATCGCCAACGATGGCATGATGCAGGGAATCGACCAGCAAACCCTGGATGATTTTTGCATCCTGGCCGACATGGGGCTGCCTGTAATCGCGTCAGGTGGCGTGACCACAATGGACGACATTGCAGCTCTGAAAGCCATCGCAGTTGAACACCCCAACCTAATTGGCGCGATCACCGGGCGAGCGATCTACGAAGGCACTATTCGGGTTCGCGAAACAATCGATTTTCTGAAAGCATGAGGCAACTATGAAGACTGGTTTTCTCACACTGGACGCGATAGAGGCATTTGATCGCGACGGCTATATCGTCGTCGAAAATCTTCTTGACGAACAGGAAACAAGTCTGCTCGGCACAATCGCCCGGCGTGATCATGCACTGGCTGCATCTCGAACATCTCGCGCCGACGGCGAAGGCGGTTCAGTAGATCTTGTCGTCGAAAATGAACTCCCTGCCGATTCGATCTATTCTGCAATCGTGCAGGCGGAGCCGCTTGTTTCCTCAATGGAATCTCTGCTGGGTGACGAAGTTTACCACTACCATCACAAGATGATTTTAAAGGAGCCACGCATTGGCGGAGCGTGGACCTGGCATCAGGACTACGGCTACTGGTACAACAACGGTTGTCTGCTTCCAGACATGGCAAGCTGTATGTTTGCTGTCGATCGAGCGACAAAGGAAAATGGCTGCCTGCAGGTCCTGCGAGGATCTCAGCACATGGGCCGGATTGATCACATTAAGCGAGGAGATCAAACCGGTGCAGACATGGAACGTGTCAACGCGGCACTGCAGCGTATGGAATTGGTTCATGTAGAAATGACTCCCGGTTCGGCAGTCCTGTTTCATGGCAACACTCTGCATCGATCCGACCAGAACGTCAGTGAGAACCCTCGCTGGGCGTTCATTTGCTGCTATAACACCCGCAGCAACAATCCGTACAAGGAAGGACGTCATCCGATGTACTCACCGCTGCATCGAGTCGCAGCTGAGGAAGTTGCCTTGATCGGCCGCAGACACCTGCAGATTCTGTCGGCGGAAAATTGAACCCTTTATCAGCACGCATTAAGGAACTCGGCCGGGAACTTGGCTTCTCTCAGGTCGGCATTGCCCCTGCGGTCACCCCGACAGGGTTCCATCGATTATTGAAATGGATTGACGAAGGCCACAACGCTGACATGGCATGGGTCGAGCGTCGAAAAGACGCTTATCAACATCCCGAAGGTGTCATGCAGGGCACGCGAAGCGTCATCATGGCGGCCATGAATTATAACGATGGTGCAACTCCGGCAGGCGGCGGGCGCGTCGCTCGTTATGCATGGGGAACTGCGGACTATCACGATGTCCTGAAACCACAACTCCAGCAACTCGCTGCGACATTGAAGGCTGAAGTTCCAACCGCACGCACAAGAGTCGTCATCGATACAGCACCGCTCCTGGAACGCGATTTCGCCAGACTTGCCGGGATTGGTTGGTTCGGCAAAAACACGATGCTCATCAGCCGCTCGATCGGGAGCTGGTTTTTTCTAGGAGCAGTGCTCACCGACTTGCAGCTGGACTATGACAAGCCAGTTGACCAAAACTATTGTGGCACATGCACACGTTGCCTGGACGCTTGCCCGACCGATGCATTCCCCGAACCCGGCATCCTCGACGCACGCCGCTGTATCAGCTATCTGACGATCGAACATCGCAAAGAACCCATACCACTGAATCTAAGACATGGCATCGGAGAATGGCTGTTCGGTTGCGACATTTGCCAGGACGTTTGTCCCTGGAATCGATTCGCACCGGAAGAAACCCTGCCACAATTCCAACAGGTTGCGTCAATGAACCCCGTCGATTGTCGTGAGCTTCTAACACTCACGGCTGAAGACTTCGAAACACGGTTCCGCGAATCACCATTATCTCGACCGGGCAGGGCAGGGCTGCTGCGAAACGCAGCCATCGTGCTCGGAAACGCCAAAACACTTACCGCCGAGCACGAACTGACAGTTGCGATGAGTGACGAAGAACCAATGATCCGAGGAGCTGCGGCATGGGCGTTAGGCCAGCTTCAAACACGGTCCGCAAAACTGGTCCTGAATCAACGTCTCGTAGTCGAAGGCGATGATATCGTCCGTCAGGAAATCCTGACGGCCCTTGCATCCGACAACACTGCAGGATGTGACTTACATCATTGAATAGCCGATTACCCCCAGCACAACCAGTGCCAGCACAATCGACCCGATGATGCTCCACAAGGCAACTCGATTGCGGACTGCTTTAGCCGGCTTAACGATTTTGCTTCCAGTTTTCCGACGCGGCAAATCAATCGTCGTCACAAGCGGAATGCCGGAATCACCTGCGGAATTCTCGCTGTCCAGGTCAACTGCAGACAGAAGCTGTTCGATCATCTCTCGGGTGGCTGCCTCATCGTCAACGCGAGGAGTGAACGATGCCTGATCGAAGCGAAAACCCGCTATTGCGATATCGTTCAGGACAGTATCTTCTGCCGGCCATTTCGAGGGTTGGGTCGCTTCTAATGAAGAAAAATCCGGAACCAAATCAGAACTGATTTTACCTTCCGAAGAAATGGACTCGATCCGTTTTTCACTCGGTGGGACCACCGGTGGTGCTGGTTCGCGAGATTCCAATTCGCCTAGTTCTTTAACAAGTTCCATCAGCCTTACGCTTCTGGAATCCTTCCCGAGTGGCCCCGAAACTCCGCACTCCGCCTCAATTTTTGTTAAGAGCGCAGCAAACGCAGGCAGAAATATCGGAGTCCCGGCGACCTCTGAAAGTTCCAATTCAGGCCGAGCGGAACTGGAGGTCGAAACACCAACATCGACACTAGTCCGAACCTCACCTTCCAGTAGAATTCCGGATTCGGATTCAGCGACATCCACTTGTTCGTCATCAACCTCTGGCTTAGAAGGCAAAGCTCGCTTCAAAATGATTGGATTAGCATCCAGTTCTTTTTGCGATTCGGTTCGCTTTAGGAAGTCGCTCAACTGTTCAGCGACATCCGCAGCGGTGGAAGTGCGATCCTTGCGATTCTTTGCCAGCATTCTGGACAGAATTTGATTCAGCTCTTCTGGCACATCCCGGCGGAATTCCACGATCGCCGGAGGCGTTTTGGTCTGATGCGCAATCAACCTTTGAACAAGCGTTCCCTCAGTAAACGGCGGTTGACCGGTCAACAAGAAGTACAGCGAACAACCAAGACTGTAGAGGTCCGACCGAGCATCAACAGTGTGGGTGTCTGCGGCTTGCTCCGGGGAAAGATAGTCTGCCGTGCCCAGCACCCGCTCGTTGAATTCGCGAGTCAGGTTTTCTTCACTGTCAAAATCCTGGGCCAACCCAAGGTCCACAACTCGGACCGTTTGATCATCTGATAAGAATAAATTGCCTGGCTTGATATCGCGATGCACAAGTCCGGCCTTGTGGGCATGCTCCAGTCCAAGTGCTGCCTGACGAATAAATCCTGCCGCCTTTCGACAAGGCATGGGACCATCGGCATTCACTACCTCAAAAAGATCGCGTCCCTGCAAGAGTTCCATCGCCATAAAATGAACGTCAGTCTGACCATCTGTTCCGGAAAAGATGCCGAAGACGCGTACAATGTTTGGATGGTTGAGCCGCTGAGTGACCGCTGCTTCCCGCTGGAATCGCTGCAGGAACGAAGCCTGATTGGTTTTTGATAAGGGCAGAACTTTTAACGCATGAATCTCTTTTGACTCTTTGTGCATTGCGGCATAGATCGTACTCATTCCGCCGCGTGCGACTCGATTCAGAAGCTTGTAGTCGCCCAGAAAAAATCCGCGAAATCGCCCCTGAACAAGTTTCTCCGCATGCCATGTTGTGATGAGTTTTTTCTTAAGCAACCAAATCAGGATGTCCTGCGTTGATGCACCATCTGATCCGCTGCCAGCAGACGCAAATCTCTTCGCAACTTCTTTCGTCTGCTCAGCGTCGAGTAATCCACTCTGCGCGAGCAGTTGTAAAAATGAACTGGATGAAACCTGAATCGTCATGTTCGGGATCTTAGTCAATAAGTCGCTTGCTGCCAGTCGTCAGTGTCTTGTCGTGAATACGAAAGCAAGCGGAAGAATGAAAACACAGCCTGAGCCTGAGACGCCAGCCGGTTCGATCGCGTCGTTTCAGCGGGCGTCTCAGGCTCAGGTTAAATGGGTACAGTACGCGGGGTTTCCGCCACTCGCTTTGGTCTGGATATTGGCTTGTATTCATGTCACCGGTCCCAGCAAAAATGAGGCAATTTCACCCAAGCTTCCAGCTTCATGTATCTTTAACAATCGTTAAAGACTTCGCCAAATAATTTGCGGCGTGAATCCTGCAACTTCCGTGTCAACAAGTTTGCTCATGTCACAATCGACCGATACACTAAAACCCTGTCTACGCAGCGCAGGATGCGCTCTGAGCGATCACCGTGCCCCAAACTGCTTGCGTACTCTCAGCATCATGAATGCAGCACCCGAAAGCCAGTCACCTCCGCCGAATCCGGAGGAGTTTGCAGACTTCCTGCGAAAACGAGTGCAGGAAGCCATCTCTGCGTCAGTACATCATGCATCGCTTTCGCAGCAATACCTTTCTTTGTCGCAACGATTTTCAGCACTCGCGGAACAAGCAGCTGCCGGAACATCGTCGTTCGATATAAAATCGCTGCGTCAGCTGGAAAATGAGGCGTGCACTGGAACTCCAGCGGCGCCGATTGCCGCCTCATTGAAGAGTCCCGATATCGAGGACACTCAGCTGCGAACAGACCTGTCCGCATTGAAATCGGAATCGAAATCAACACCTGAGGAGACCACAAATCAACCAGTCAACACGCAGACGTTCTATTCTCCCCCAGCCAGGTTCTCAACGACAGAGATAAACGCAAAACTGGCTGACATCCCTGCATCTGCCCTCGCCGATGCTGCTATCGTAGCCCCGGTTACATTATCGCAACCACAATCGATATCTGAGCAGCCACAAGCACCTGCCTCCCCGGCATCGCAACGCAGGAAAAAAAGGCGACCGATCTCTGTGCGTTCCATTCTTGATCGCGCAAGAGTTGCAGGGCTGGAGACTGCTCGCAATGTGCGAGTGAAGGCAAAGAAATCCGATCTCAAGCCTCAACTGCGATCAACAACCGAAGAACTGACATTGGAATTGAAACGCGGCACCAAGCCCGCCGCGATAAGTTTGATCGTTACCAGTTTAGCTCTCTTTATTCTTGCGTTGCGGCAAATGCAGTTCTTCGAAGAGCAGCCTATCCCTCCGATTATTTGCAGTATCTCCAATCCAGTAGAGCCCATTGAGGAATCAGTGCCTATTGAAATGCCGGCGGAAGAAGTCGGCGAGCAGCTCGAACAACCGGTTGAGGAGATGGTTGAAGAACCAGTACCAGAACCCATGCCCCTCCCGGAACCTGAACCCGAGGTCATGCCAGAAGTTGAAATGGCCGATGCGGCTCTTCCGGAAACTCCAGATGGACAATTGCCTGCATCCCCTGAGGCCACGAACGGCTCCGATCAGGCAGCGATTGATAATCGGAGTGAAGCCGGTCGCAAAGTGATGCTGGAAAAATACGGCGGTTCCGCCGCCAGTGAATCGGCCGTCGGGCTTGCATTAGAATGGCTTGCCTCTCGTCAACGAGCTAACGGCACGTGGGATTTTATCGACGTTGGTCCGTGTACCGAAAAAGGTTCTGTCAACAATCCAATCGGTGGTACTGCCTACGCCTTACTTCCGTTTTTGGCAGCGGGTCAGACACACAAAGACGGACAATACAAAAAGCAAGTTCAGGCCGGACTTACATTCCTTACCAGTATCGGCATCACAGCGCCGGCTGGATACGATCTGCGTGGCGTCGTAAACAAAGCGGACGACGACACGGATCCCAATTATGCCTACTATGTCCACGGAGCAGCGACGCTGGTTTTATGCGAAGCCTATGGCATGACGAAAGATCGAAAACTGAAACAGGCAGCAGAAGGAGCCGTGCAGTTTCTCGTCAATTCGCAAAATCCTCGTGGCGGTGGCTGGAGATATAACCCCCAGGAAGATGGTTCTACCTCAGTAACTGTGATTCAAGTCATGGCACTCAAAGCAGCAGAAAAAGCTGGC
>JANOZG010000415.1:0-3777 GCA_031429275.1 Planctomycetota bacterium | reverse complement strand
CGATTCGCACCAAGCACCAAGCAACCATTGATGCTCTTTGAACCGCAAATCTTCCCCGGCTTTCCCCTTGAGTCCTTTTCGCCCCTGATCCGGACTCCAAGGTGAACGTCTTTTCCAAGAATTGTGGTAGAAATTCTGGCGATCAGTCTGAGTTTTGTGGATTTGGCGAGGTTTGCTGCCAAAATCTGGCCTCAACGGCGGATTTAGCTCCCTACACCCGCAGATGGGTGTCGTCGCGGATGATTGTAAACATGGGAGGGCGAGGCTCCTGCCGAGCCGTTGGACCGCGGAAACTCACGCCTAGGCAGGAGCTTCGCCCTTCCGGAATTGGAAGCCTTGACGATTTACCGAAATCTGCGACTGCACCCCCCGCAGATGTATGTCGCTTTGTGAGTGAATATTATGGATCAGACTCCGTCAATTGAACGACCAGGATATACCTCTGGGGCGGGCCTTTCGTACTCGTGGCGGATATTCTCAATACTGCTGGCAGTCGCTCATCTTCCCTGGTTGCTGAACTACTGGACGAGCCTTTGGCACCTGCAGCATTATCAATTCTTTCCATTGGCCCTGGGGGCGTTTGCGTGGCTCTTCGCGACGCGCCGATCGAAAGACGTACAACGATGGTCGATCGCATCAACGATACTCATTGGATTTGATATCCTATGCTTGGTCGTTGGCATCTTTCTGAACTCACCGCTAAGCGTCATGCTCGGACTTTTGGCGTGGTTGCTGGCCTGGTCTATTCATCAGAAGGACGCAGGACACACGCGCACTCTGGGATATTTGATTCTGCTTCCGCTGATGACATTGCGTCTGCCGCTGAATTCAGACGAGCAAGTCATCCATTGGCTGCAACGTCTCACCACTTCGATTGCCAGTCGCTCGCTTGATCATTTGGGAATGCTTCATGCTCGTGAAGGCAATGTTATCGAGTTTCCCGGTAAGTCATTCCTGGTTGCCGAAGCCTGCAGTGGAGTTCAGTCTCTCTTTACAATTCTATTTCTCGCCGCGATGGTGATTTGTCTGCGACGACGTTCCATTGCGCACACGATTTTGTTGATGCTTTCCGGATTTGCATTTGCCGGCATTATGAATGTCACACGAGTGATGACAATTGCCATCGCATGGGAAACGCACCAGAGAGACTGGTCTGTTGGTTTTACTCATGAACTGCTCGGCTATTGTTGTCTGGGGGCCGCCGCAGCTCTGTTAATGAGCGCGGATGCTTTTCTGGGCTTTCTGTTTGCCCAGGTACCTGACCTGCGTGGTCTGGGTCCGGTGGCACTTTTTCGAAACCCAGTCATTGCGATCTGGAATCAGCTGTTTGTCATCGGATATCGACCGATCGAAGCGGTACCATCTGAAACCGATCCTTACGGCAGACAGCGGCGAGAATTGCCCCGAGGCATCAATCTCCTGAAGCCGCACTACTGGTTTCACTTTCTGTTTGGATTCGCAGACTCCTGGTTTCGAACACGCAAATATCGGCAGTTAATTCCGGCTGTTCCGTTTATCATTGCTGCGGTGGGAGCGATCATTCTGATTCCCTGGCTGCGGCATACATCGGACGAATCGATCGTAAAAAACTATCGACAGGGGCTCATCGCGGCACAACAAAATCAGGACTTAATTCGAGAGGAAACGTGTCTCAAGGCACTTTGCAATTTACGTGGTCATGAATCCCAGTACAGGTTTCAGCTTGGCCTGTTTCTTGTCAAACAGGGAAGGTTCGCAGAGGGACTCAACAAGATCCGAACATTGGCATCCGATCAGACCGACGGATATCCACCCGCTCGCCTGTGGCTGGTGCGTCAAGCACTGCAGCGTCAACCGCTGTTCCCACTGGATCGCGACGCCATCGAAAAGCAATTGCTGATGGTCTTGAAGCAACAGCCTGAAGATTCCGACGTGCATGAACTGCTTTCTCAAATCTACTTTGAGCGTCGCGAGTTTCAATTGGCAGAAAGACATCTGACCGAAGCCGCTCGGCAAGACCCCGCACTCAATCTGAAGCTGGCGATTCTGAAACGTTCGATCAACCGTGACCCTGCCGTAGTAAAAGCCTGCGCACAGATCGCTGTTGAATTCTATGTCAAGAAGCTGGAGCAGGACCGCAGTAACGCGGCTGTTCGAGTTGCACTTTCGGAAGCCCAGTTTGTTGCAGGCGACCAGAACGCTGCAAGGGAAACACTGGTGGCCGGTCTGCAACAGTCAGAAGATCCGCTGCTGAAGAAATCACTGGCTGATTTTGATGTCATGATGATCGATCTTCACCTGAAATCGTCGCCGTTGCATCGGGACGCCAGTCTTCCAGTCGCGCTTGCCGCACTCAAGCTGGATCCTTCCAACATTCCAGCATTACAATTGATCTCCCGACTGCAAACCTTGGGAGCCCGCTTTTCAACCGACAGCCTGCAGCCGGCAATCTCGCACTGGGAAACGGCCGTCGAGAAAGATCCGTCGAATCAGCAGAATCGCGTCATGCTCAGTCAGGTCCTGGTCTGTGCAGGCAACGCAGAACGAGCAGCCGATGTGCTGACCCCGTTAGTCGCATCTCAGCCAGAACTCCGCATGTCATTCGCCCGAATCCTGCAGCAAGCGAATCGAAACGAGGCTGCAACTGCATTGCTTCAGACACTCAGCGAAGAGGCACTTGCCAAAGTACAGGCGGAGAACAGTGACGATGCCGCTGCTGCGATTCACGCCGAAGCATTAGTGTTGCTCGGCCGCAGCAAAGAAGCCCGCACTTTTCTGCTGACACGGTCAGAAGATAAATCGACCAGTTCGCCACCGATCAATCCACTGCTTGAATCCATTTATGGTCGATCGTGCCTCGCCGAATTTGACCAACTGACAGGTTTGCAGCTCACAAATCCTGACTTCAACGAATTTCAGATCACGGAGATCTCGCCGGACATCGACCGTTTCGAAATGCTGCAACTGCTTCAGGAAGCCTTGAAATGTAAAGCCACTGTGGTACCGGCCATCGATCGACTCGCCTTGGTGAGTTTTTCGAACCATCCGTCAGCAAGTGACGCAGCCGGGATCATTCGCCAATTACAATTGGAAGGAGATTTTGGTGCGGAGGTTCTCAATAAACTCGGCATGTTCGCGCTGCTCCTGAAAAAGTATGAACTCGCCCAGAGCTATCTGGAACTGGCGAATGCTCGGTCACGCGGTTCCAGCCCGATGATTCTGAACAATCTCGCGATTGCGATGCTTCGTGCAAATTCGAATACTGCAGAAGCTGCACTCGTGTTGGCAAACCAGACATTGGAAAAACTCCCTGGAAATCCAGATGCATTGGCCACACGGGGTGAGGTCTATATCGCTCTTGGCCGCTGGCATGAGGCGATCGCCGACTTGATGGACGCTATGAAAAATCGCCCGGCAACTGCGGAATGGCATCGGCTGCTTGAGACGGCATACACGGCAAAATCCGATCCGGAAATGGCGGCTGAGCATGCTCGAAGGGCTGCCGAACTGGAAGCCGCTCAGGCCAAACGCTGACTCCCGGTGCAGACGGCGAAAATATGGCCTGAAGCGACCTTTGGAGTGCAGTGACTCGTTTTTCAGGTTGATGGGCTGTCGGGACGACGTTAGCGTATTCAGCCGACTTCACTGAAAACTCAAGCTTTTCTCAATCTTCAAGAGACGGCAATGGTGTGTTCCGTGTTCCGCTGTCGCTGCACGCACCCTACGAGCACTGCGATTTCGGCCGAAATCGTGATCGGGCCATGACGCCCAGCAAGAGAGTCCCCAGGAATGCAGCGG
>JANOZG010000414.1:0-13705 GCA_031429275.1 Planctomycetota bacterium | reverse complement strand
ATCCCACCGCCTGGAAGATCGAACTGGGGAGTTGCCGGCTCGGCACCTGGCTTCGCAGCTTCCTTCGGTCCGACAACGTCCGTGCGCGATGGGCGAAGCTTTTCGAAGCTATCGGCTGAAATCACGTAATACCACGCTCCGAATCGCGTGGAAAGTTCTTTCGCAGCTTTCTGGCCCTCTTTACTTCGATCTTCCCATGACTTAACTGCGTCAGCGAATCCCAGCTTATCCGTTTCGTATTTTCCAAGCTCCTTCTGATACTGCTTCTTCGCTTCTGCCACCGGATCTACTGGTGGAGCAGCCGCTGGAGCCTCGTCTGGAGTTGCAGTCTTGACTTCATCTGCTGCGGCCGGTTTGTTTTCGCCGTCGGTCGCCGGAGCGGCTGTTGCAGGAATGACTTCAGGCGTGTCATCGCCAGCGGTCGGCTCTGTTTTTGTTTCCTCAGGTTTTGCCGCGTCAGCCTTGGGTTCAATAGCAGGAGCTTCGTCTGGCTTTGATGCACCTTCATCAGAGGCTGTAGGGTCCTCTGTCTTTTGTTCATCGCATCCAGATTCGTCCTTCTGATCTGAGGCTGCGTCCTCCGACGAAGCTGCATCTTCTTTTGGCGCGCCTTCTTTCGGCGCGCCTTCTTTCGGAGCATTAACCTCTGATGCGGCTTCTTCAGCAGGGGCTTCTTGTTTTACTTCTGCTGGCTTTTCTGTCGCATCGGCAGGTGGTGCCTGTTCGTCCAGAATAGCGGGCTTTTCGGGAGCGACAGGTTCCGTTGGCTTGGTGCCCATCAAAGATTCGTCGAATTCAACTTTGACCAGCAGATAACGTCGTGGACCGGACTCTTCACCGGGAGGTTTGGGAGGATTATCACCGCTGGCTTCTTCATCAGCCTTCTTTTGGTCATCAGGTTCGGTCGTTGCGGCATCTGCCTCTGAGGCCTTTGTTTCGTTCAATCCTGTTTCGATATCTTTCGCCGATCCCCGAGCAACCTCACCAAAATATAGTGTGTAACGCACACCATTCTTCGTGCCAGCGACAAGTTCGCCTTCATTTGACACAAGTTTCTTCTTCCCTTCTTCTCCTTGCGCAATAAAGAAACCCTGACGCTGCATATCCGCTTGCAGAATCTGCATAATGACAGGATTGTTTACGACTTCGGTATCGACGGTGAGATCTGCGTTGAGCCCTTCTGGCTTTGGGCGAACTCCGACGATCTTCAATTGATCTAGATTCTTCGTCAAATCATTGATGGGTGCCTCAACTGCAGATTCTTTCTCAGGATCAATCCCGGCAACCGTCCATTTGTTCGCTGTCGCGTCTTTGCTCAACTCCAGAGTCTCGCCCTTCAAAATCGCGCCCCGCTCTTCGTCAACCGAATATTTATCGACAATGACCTGAGTGATATCATTCTGGCTGAGCTTCAATAAATCAGGTTCAATCCAGTCACTGAATTTCGCGGAAAGGTCCGCGTTGACTTCTGCAATGTAGACATTGTTCTTTTCTGGCTGTCGAACATAATAGTTCTGACTGCGACCCTCAACGGCTTTGCCAATGATCAGATCGACCAGCGGATTCCCGCCAGCGTCACGCAGCGCAACGTGAGTTCCACGAGACTCATCCTTCTCGCCTTCTTTTGCGTCGGGATCTACAGCAATGTCGTCTTCTGGATTTGCAACGCCGTAGCGTCCCCAGTCGTCTTTGCTACGACTCTGCAACGCCATCTTTTTCGCACCGATAAAAGATGCCGCGGTACGAGCCAGTCGTTCTGCAGCTTCCGCAGGATATTCGTGATGCGATGGAATTACCCACAGTCCCTTGTCATTCTGGCGAACCGAAAATGTCAGTGGTTCTTTGGCAATCGGATCGTACTTTGCCACACTCAGCGAAGTCGCCTTCAACGGATCTTTAAAATCCGGAAAAAACTCCTGGCCAACGTCCGCGAAATCAGCGTTGGCAACTGGTCGGTTGATGTACTTCACACCAAACGCAGACAGGCACGCAATAGCCGCCACGGCAACAAATATCAAAGTACGATTCGTAGTATTCATAGCAATAACCTGACTCAACAGGATGTCAACACATTTGAATTTTAAACGATCCGGACGAGACTAGCTCTTCCTTCGATTTGGATTAATAGACTGTTTTTCTGCCAGGTTTCTGAGCCCCAGAAACAGCATCCCAAAACAGATCGGCAAGATCGCTGGAATGATGCAGGCCACAATTCGAACGGTGTTTTCAATCCGGCGGATTTCGCGTTTCATCTCCAGACCGGACTTTCGCACCTTCGAGTTTAACTGGCGTTCCAGAGTTTCGCTCTCCAGCTTTAGACGCCGATTGACCTGTTGTTCTTTTTGTTGAAGTTGAGTTTCTTTACTGCGAGGGTCGAGCGTTTCATCTTCGCTGATCTTTTTGATCTCGGCTCGCAGATCTTCTTCTGCCTTTTTGAGGCGGGCATCCAGATCTTCCTGAGCCGACTTTTCTTCTTTGTTCAGCGAAGTTCGCAATGCACTCGTACGGTCTTCGACAAACTTCAATGTCCTCAGACTCTCTCGACGAGATCGCAATGGGATGAATGTTTCGTCTCCGGCCAGTGCATCAACAGCGTTTAATACGAAAGTGACGTTGTCAAACTTCACTTCAAGATTGCCTCGATTGCGTTCCAGGAAGAACCAATCGGTAATCATGTCGATGTCCGAACAGAAAACAACGTTCAGAGGATTCTCGGTCGTCTTGTTGCGAATTTGAGCAGCAAGCACATGTGTCTTACCATCGTCTACTCGACGAGGGTTTTGATTGATTTCAGTTCCACCCGGAGAAAACGGATTGAATCCGGCCTGAGAGGTGAATTTTTCCCAAGGCAGCAAACCCGACTCTCCACTCGTTTTCAGCAATGGAATAAACTCCTGTTTCTCCCGGCCAGCTCGATCCAAGATCGTGCCCGGGTAGAGCATAACCAGGTCCTGAAGATCCTTACTCACATTGGTTTCAGGAGAGAATGGCCCTTCTGCCCCTTGCTTGTAGCCTGAACGAGACACGAATATGTATTCGGGAGGCAACGTTGAAAACTCTGCATGCGGATTGTTTCGATCGTACACAATTTGATCGTACTGCCACTGGATATTCAGCAGCTTGGTCAATGCGGTCATTTCGCCGCCATCCGCTTTTTGTTCCGGAGGAGGACCTCCGCCAAACATCGGATTGCCGCCACCAGGTTTTGGAAGACGCGGAGCCATCGCCAGCCCAGACTGGTTCTGGAAAACAAATGGACACGGGTCATCAAAGATCAGAGTTGGCTTTCCGGCCTTTACGTATTGCAGAAGGTTTTCCATCTGAGGTTCCGTCAACGAAGACGGCATGATGGCAATCAACACATCAAAATCCTGCTTGGCAACTTCAGGTTTCTTTTCGGCTTCACCTTCCGCTGGTGTCTCTTCCTCTTTCGGTGCATCCACTGCCAGAATCGGTTGCGATGGATTCACCGCAATGACCTTGTACTGTTTCTCCAGTTCTCGAACGATTTCCCACTTTCCACCCTGACCATCACCTACATCAATGGCTCTGGCGTCGGTGAGCAAAACACCAACGGTCAGCCGATTTTCCTGAGACACAGTCCGCAGGGAACGAGTCAATTCGTATTCGATTGGCAGCCCCTTGCCAAAGAACGGGATCACGAGTTCATCATTCGGGCTCTGTAAAAACGCACCCATGAAAACGTCAGCTTCTTCACGTTTCCCATTGCGATCATACGACAGGCGAACAGGGTCGATTCCAAGTGCCCGAGCCTGCTCAGCATCTTCGCTGAATGGTTCAACGGATACATCACGCCACTCTATTGCTCCCCTCCCCTGCATTTCAAACTCACGCAACAGACCTCGAAGTTGTCGACGAATTTCGACGTAGTCACCTGGCACATCGGGACTGATGAATGATTGAATTGTGATTCTCTGCGATTTCTTAAGGTCCTTCAAAGTGGACCGTGTTGCATCCGACAGGGTGAAGAGATTCTCTGCAGACCAGTCTGCTCTTGCAGGATAGGTCCAGAAAATCGTCAACAGACTTGCGAAAGTGATCAGCAAACAGGCGGCTCGAATCAGATATTGAAGCCCCATACCGAGTTGCTGATTCGCTGACCATCGTCGCTTGGAAATCACGATCAAATTCAGGTAAAGCATCACGGCGGCAAAGAATGCAAACCATGCAATCCCTGAAAGTGGCAGCACTCCACGCCCAAAGTCGGAAAGTTGTTGTTGCAGGCTGATCGATGTCACTGCAGTTCTCAGGTCATAAAGACTCACAGTGGCACCAACCGCACTGAAAAACCACTCAATGATGTCGGTCACATAAAACAACATCACTGGAACACAGGCGAATACTCCACCCAGTACGAAAGCCACAGTGGAGTTGTTTGTCAGCGACGAAGCAAGCATGCCGGCTGTCAGAAGAGCGGCACCAGCCAGCCAATAACCCAGATAGGTGCTCAACAGAGTGCCAATATCTGGTGCTCCCAGATATGCAAGTACGACGATGTTCACCATGGAAAACAGCAATGCAACGGTGTAAACCGCCAACACAGCCAGGTATTTTCCGGCAAGGATCTCTGCGTCTGTCGCTGGCATCGTGAACAGCAACTCGTCTGTTCCCAACTTCCGTTCGTCAGACCATGTCGTCATCGTGATGGCAGGAATCACGAACAGCAGCAGCCACGGATACCATTCCGTGAGTTGATCCAGGTTCGCCTGATTCGCGGCAAAGAACGCGGAGGAAAATGCCATCGCAGCGGATGCGACGCAGAAGACAATGATGAACAGATACCCCAGAATTCCTGAGAAGTAGCTGTGAAAATTTCGCTTGGCAATTGCCAGAATCACATGACTTCGAACCATAAACATACCTGCGTATTGCGAACGTTTGCTGTATCGGTGATCACCTGCGATTCGCAGGGAATTAAGCCGCGCTGCTGGTCAGCTTGCGGAATTGTTTTTCCATGTCCACTTCATTGGCCCCGAGATCTGCCGTCGGTCCATCGAACACAACTCGACCGTTATTCACCATCACTACACGAGCGCAAACTGCCCGAACTTCCTGGAGAATATGAGTCGACAGGAGAATGGTCTTCGTCTTGGCCAGTTCGACAATCAGATCACGCATGCCGTGGACTTGATTGGGATCCAATCCACTTGTCGGTTCATCCAGAATCAAGACTTCCGGATCATGCAGCATTGCGTGAGCCATCCCCACGCGTTGTCGGAAACCTCGCGACAACTTGGAAATTGGCTTACGCCAAACTTCGGAGAGTGAACACTTGTCGGAGACCCAAGCCATTCGGCGAGCGAGCGTGTCGCCCGAAAGGCCACGCACTTCACCCATATACTTAAGCAGGCTCTCCGGAGTCATCTCCACATAAAGTGGCCCGTTTTCCGGCAAATAACCCAGCATTTCACTGGCTTTTATGCGATCCTGACCAACGTTGATCCCCGCAAGAAAGGCTTCACCACGGCTTGGCGCCAAAAAGCCGGTCAGCATTTTCATCGTTGTACTTTTACCAGCACCGTTGGGGCCGAGAAACGCACAGATCTGACCCCGAGGTACAGTAAACGTAACGTCCCGAGTTGCAGCAAATTCACCGTAGAACTTGCTTAAACCTCGAGCCTCAATCATCACGTCGTTCGACGTCGTTGGTGACGAACCCATCAAATGACATCCTCTTTCGACTCTATACTAAGTTTCTGCGACTTGGCAGAACCACTCTTCTGACGCCGCATGGTCACGAGTTTCCAGAAGATTGCAATCAACCTCGCCAGATTGATCCCTTGCGAGACCTCGAATGCCCATCCCATGGAAACCAGATTGACTCAACTGCTGATGTCTGCCAAACCGGCAGCAACAAAAATCGTCGGCTTCATGCAGCAAAAACTGTTCCATTTCTGAGACAGCATGGGACTTGGTTTTGGGATGCCAGAGTCGCGTTGCTTACGATTATGCACGAGAATTACGCCGCGAACTCAAATTCCCGCAGGGTGTGACAAGCGGAGCTCAGGCACACCATCTCACTACGAAATCAATCCGTGACTCGCGACTCCTCGTTCTGGACCGTGTAAAACTTCATGCGTCGTAGTTGCGCAACCAAGGAAGTTCGCGGCAGACTTCAACCTTTGTCGCCGCTGTTCTAGGATTCACCCACACGGTCTAATCAACTACTACCGAAACGGAGTTATTTCATGTCAGATGTGTCACGTCGAGCGTTCATGCATGCCGCTGGTGTCGCGGCGGTGGCGGTGAGCGCAGCACCTTCGACCAGTGTTGCCGCTGCGGCGACTTCCAATTTCGCTGCCGGAAAGGTCAAAACAATTTCGTCTGCGAATGGTCTGGAAGCCACCAAGGTTGCGTATGAGTTGATCGTCGCAGGCAAGGATCCGGCAGATGCTGTTGTCGCGGGAGTCGCGATCGCGGAAGATGATCCGAACGACACGAGTGTGGGCTATGGTGGTTTGCCAAACGAACGTGGCATCGTGGAACTTGACGCCGCCGTCATGCATGGTCCTACACACCGCGCGGGTTCAGTGGCATCCGTGCGAAATATTCGTCACCCGGCTCAGGTCGCGTTGCGAGTCATGCGTCGTACGGACCATGTGTTGCTTGTCGGTGCCGGAGCGCTGGAATTCGCAATCGCTCATGGCTTCGTTGAAGAGAACCTGCTGACCGATTTGTCGCGCAAGATTTGGTTACGATGGAAAGAGACGCTCAGCGAACAGGACGATTGGCTTCCTGACCCGAATGAGACTGACATTCCTGTTGCAGAATTTTTCCAACGCAACTCAAGGCGCATCGTGACTGCGTCTGCCGCCGACACAGATCGAGTCATCGCGAACGCAGGTCGCATGAAGTTTCGCCGTCCGACCGGGACGATTCATTGTTCTGGAATCACTGCTGCCGGAGATATTGCCTGCACAACAACAACGAGCGGACTGGCATTCAAGATTCCGGGCCGAGTTGGAGATTCTCCAATTATTGGTGCGGGATTGTATTGTGACAATGAAGTTGGTTCGTGTGGCAGTACCGGTCGTGGCGAAGCAAATTTGCAGAACATGAGTTCCTTTGCGGCCGTTGAATTGATGCGTCAGGGCGCTTCTCCGGAAGAAGCCGGCATGGAAATCATGACTCGTGTGGCCAAGACCACCGAGCCGCGTCTTCGAGACAAAGACGGCAAACCGGATTATGACCTGAATCTTTACCTGCTGGCAAAAGACGGACGCCATGCCGGCGTGACAATGTGGGGTCCGAAACAGTTTTCTGTCACAGATGAAAACGGCACGCGGCATGAAGAGAGCAAAGCTCTTTATACACGGCCACAGTAAGCGAAACTTGAATGGACTTTCGGAAACTGAAAAGCGAGCGGGGTACGTAAGTGCCCTGATGCTCCGCGTTATGATCGCAAAATCAGGGTATTGACATCCTCGGCTCCCCTTTCGTCCACGGCATAGGCATCAGGGATGGCGGGCATGAATGCCATTCCTTTTCAGCAAAGCTGACTCAACTTCATGCGTCAAATCTTAGCGGCCATATTCGTTTTTGCACTGAATCAATCACTATCAGCCCAGTCTCTGGATGAACAGCTGCGTGCTTTGCCACAAGCGGAACTGGCGTCGCACGCCAAGGCCGAAGGCGATGCGGCTCGTGGGGCTGTCGTGTTCTTTCAGCAGCAGATGGCCTGTTCGAAATGCCATTCGGTCGGAGGCACTCTGCCTTCGTCACTAGGCCCGGATCTCGCGACGCTCGCAAAAGACACGTCGGACGAATCGCTGATTGAATCGGTGCTGCTGCCGTCCAAGGTGATTCGCAAGGGCTTTGAATCCGTGACGCTTGTGACGCGCAAAGGTCAGTCGGTCGTCGGAATTCTTGTCGAACGCACGGCGGAAAAGATCGTCGTTCGCGATACCACTCGAAACGGCGAACAGGTGACGTTTGCCACAGGCGATCTCGATGACATCGTGAAGAACACTGTTTCCATCATGCCGGCCGGGCAAATGAATCAGTTGGCCAGTCGTCAGCAGTTTCTGGATCTGATTCGCTACCTGATGGAAGTCCGCGATGGCGGGGCCGCTCGAGCGAAAGAACTGCAGCCATCAGCCGCGCTGCTCACGATGAAGATTCCGGAGTACGAAGAACACATCGACCACGCTGGCTTCATCGGCGAATGGAACGACGATGCTTTTCAGCGGGGCGAAGCGATCTATCGGCGAGTCTGCATGAACTGTCATGGCACGAAAGATCAGGCTGGCTCACTGCCGACGTCGCTGAAGTTTGCCAGCGGAAAATTTCGCAACGGCAGCGACCCGTTCACGATGTATCAGACGCTGACTCGCGGGTTCGGCCTGATGGCGGCTCAAACGTGGATGGTACCGTCGCAGAAGTACGACGTGATTCACTACATCCGCGAGACTTATCTGAAGCCGCACAACCCGTCGCAGTTTGTCGAAGTCGATGCCGCGTACGTGGCAAAGCTGCCGACAGGCGACACGCGTGGTCCGGCTCCGAGCACCATTCAACCGTGGAACGCGATGGATTATGGCCCCAGCTTGACTCATTCTTACGAAGTCCCCGGCGCCGTTCACAACATCGCTTACAAAGGCGTCGCGGTGCGGCTTGATCCCGGAGCGGGCGGCGTTTCGCGAGGTCGTCACTGGATGATGTTTGATACGGATACGCTGCGAATGGCGGCCGCATGGAGTGCTTCGAACCCGCCGAGTGCCGAGCAGAATTTTATCGACTGGCGAGGCATTCAGTTCAACGGTGAGCATCAGATTCACCCGAGCGTGACTGGTTCTGTGATCGCCGCGAATGGCACTGGGCCAGGCTGGGGAAATCCATCAACGGGCGAGTTGGCCGACGATCAGCGAGTGCTCGGGCGAGACAACTTGCGTTATGGCCCGCTGCCTCGCCGTTGGGGAAAGTTTCATGGCACGTACTACAACGGTCAGCAAGTGGTTCTTTCGTATTCTGTCGGAACCAGCGATGTGCTGGAGTTACCGTCAGTACAAATCAGCGACGATCCGACTCAGCCGCCGCTGTTCCTTCGCACGTTCAACGTGGGGCCGCGGGATCGCGATCTCGTACTGCAGGTTGCACAGAAAAAAGGTGCAGTTGTCTCTCGTTCCGAGGCTGGAGCCTCCGGGCAGCGCGTTCCAGGGCTGGAGCCCCGGAACGAGAGGGACGGAATAGTTCGCTTCAGTAGGCCTACCGTTGAAGAATCCAAACCGGGCGAGGCAGAGCCGGTGAGATTTGACGGGCGGACGTTTGTCGAAGTCAAAGAGTCAACAGCCTTCGATATGACGAGCCAGGACTTCACGATCACTGCCCGAGTGAAGACTCGCGGCAATGGCACGATCTTCGCCATCGCTAGACCAGATTCGGACTGGGTTCCAGACGGGCAGACGTTTTTCATTCAGGACGGAAAACTCAAGTTTGACATCGGCTGGGTCGGTGCTGTGGAGTCGAAGAAGAAGATCAATGACGGCAAGTGGCACAACGTCGCGGCGGTGTGGACGAAGTCGAACCAGCAACTGCAGTTCTACGTGGACGGAAAACCAAACGGAAAGGGAACAGTCGCTGCCAAAGGAGCGCTGGATGACGGTACCGTGAGAATCGGATTCACGTCGCCGAATTTCCCGGGACCAGATTCTTTTCTGACGGGCGAACTGGAAGAGGTGCGGTTCTATCAGAAGCCGCTGGGCACGGAACACGAATCGCCCGAAAAACTGGCAGCCGCAACGGTTCGCCTTGTTGCTCATTGGCAGTTTGGAAAGCCGGTCAGGTCTCTTGTCGTCGATAAAAGCGGCCACAAGCATGATGCGGTTGTACGCAATGGTGAGCCAAAAGGTTCCGTAGGCGGTCCAATCATGGCTGGCGTCGCGCCTACGAATGTTCCGGCAACGTGGTCTGATCGCGATGGTCGATTGCTGCTGACCATTCCGGCCGGGAAAGAACCGCTACGATTTTCTGTGTGGATCGCGGCGGAGCCGAAAGGGGTGTTTGTGTCGCCAGCGATTGTCAATGCCGATCAGGATTTGAAGCCGCTCACGCAAGGCGGACCGGCTCGTTGGAAACAGCAGATCACGACCACAGCGGCGATCGGTTCCGACACCGGGCCGTTTGCCAACGATGTTCTGACCGCTCCCGAAGGAAATCCATGGCTCGCACAGGTGCGATTTACGGGCCTGGATTTCTTTGCCGATGGTCGCATGGCTGTGTGCTCGTGGGACGGCGATGTTTGGATTGTCGACGGGTATCTCCAAGGCGATCAGATCACCTGGCATCGCATCGCGAGCGGCCTCTATCAACCGCTGGGGCTAAAAATCATCGACGATAAGATTCATCTCACCTGCCGCGATCAACTGGCGGTACTGCATGATTTGAACGGCGATGAGGAAATCGACTTCTTCGAATGTCTCAACAATGACCATCAGGTGACTGAGCACTTCCATGAATTCGCAATGGGCCTTCAGACCGACGCCGAGGGCAATTTCTACTACGCGAAGTCGGGACGCCATGCTCTGGAAGCAGTTGTGCCGCATCATGGAACTCTGTTGAAAGTCAGCAAGGACGGTTCGACGACCGAAATTCTGGCGACCGGTTTCCGAGCGGCCAACGGCGTGTGTCTGAATCCTGATGGCTCATTCGTGGTGACTGATCAGGAAGGCTTCTGGAATCCCAAGAACCGCATCAACTGGGTGACTCTGTCGGAAGATCGCAAACCCAAGTTCTATGGCAACATGTTCGGCTATCACGATGTCACGGATTCGTCCGACGATGCAATGGAACCGCCGCTCTGCTGGATCACCAACGCGTTCGATCGATCACCCGGTGAATTGCTGTGGGTCAACAGCGATCACTGGGGCCCGCTGAATGGTTCGCTGCTGAATCTGTCGTACGGCTACGGCAAAGTGTTCCTGGTGCCGCACGAACCTGTGTCCATCGCCGGCAAAGGCGACCTGATGCAGGGCGGCATGATCGAGCTGCCTATTCCCGCATTCCCCACCGGCGTGATGCGAGGCCGCTTCCATCCGGCCGACGGTCAGCTGTATCTCTGTGGCATGTTCGCCTGGGCCGGTAGTGCCACGACGCCAGGTGGCTTGTATCGTCTGCGAGCTACCGGCCAGCTGATGCACCTTCCCGCCGAGTTGCATGCGACGAAGTCGGGTTTAAAGCTGACTTTTACAGAAGCACTGGATGCAGAGTCCGTGAATCCAGCAAGCGTTCATGTAAAGACCTGGTCCCTCAAGCGAACGGCCAACTATGGCTCGCAACACCACGACGAAAAGGAATTGACGGTTCGCGAAGCTTCCCTGTCTGACGACGGTCGAACTCTGACGATCGCCGTGGACGACCTGGAACCGGTGTGGGGCATGGAGATCCAATACAATCTCAAAGCCAACGACGGCAAAGTCATCGCTGGCACGATTCACAATACGATACATCGACTGGATGAATAGAATTGAGAGCCTGAGTATGACGCGAAAGAAATGGATTGTATTGACCAGCATCTTCGCAGGACTTGGAGTCCTGGGATACATGCTGTCCGAAGCAGCCTTCAATGCGCGAGTCTCTTTAAGGCGTATGAATGATAAATGAAGCTTAAAACAACTTGCCTTGGCGGTCGCCAACTATCACGACGTTCATAATCGTTTTCCACCTGCCGTAACCCTGGACGCCAGCGGGCGACCAGCTCACAGCTGGAGGATTCTCGTTCTGCCTTATCTTGAACAGAGCAGACTTTACGAAGCGTATTCTTTCGATGAGCCGTGGGATGGTCCAAATAATCGTAAGCTGGCATCGCAAATGCCGGCTCTGTTTGCATTCGCGGGAACCAACGAGGAAGGCACATCAACGCTCACGAACTTCGTGGCTATCACGGGTGTGGAAACAGTTTGGCCTCCCGGCGAAGGCATTGTGATGTCGGAGATCAAAGATGGATCGTCCAACACAATACAGTTCGCCGAATACAACGGCCCGCCAATTCACTGGATGTCACCGGTGGACCTTCAGTTTTCTAACATGAGCTTCACTGTTGGCGATCCATCGGGCATCGACAGCCAATACTTGACCCCGGCCGTTGCGAACGCGGACGGTTCAGTCAGACGATTGGAATCTGAGTTGTCACCCACCGAGCTTCGTGCGATGTGTACGGCCAACGGCGGGGAGTCCGAAAACGCCAACGCCCACACAGAAGAGATCGAAGACGGCCGTAAGCGACCGTTAAAACCATGATACGACGATGAGTGGATTCGATCTATGCCTACTCAGATGACCGAGGGCGAAGCTCTTTGCTCCCGGAATCGTGGCGCATTCCGCTACGAATTCAAGAATTCTGCGTCACGCTTTAACGCCACTGTTTCGTTCTGTTCAGATTATTGATCGCCATCGCGTCGATGTGCGGCGTCTTGATATCACTCAGCTGCCCCTGACAGCCCAGGTCGCTCCAGCCTTGATCGTCCGTCAGAATAACGATCACGTTTGGCTGAGTCGCAGGTATTACTGCCTGAGCCGTCCGATCGCCGACGACGAAATAGCCGAGTCTCTGTTGTTTGTTCGGTTCCGCAATAGCCCAAACGGCACCTGGTCGAGTGGACTGAGTTTTCGTTTGACCAGGCTTGATCGTGCCATAAGATTTTTGCTCGCCATGGGAGTTAATCCAATACAGTTCAACGGATTGTCGCTGTTTGTTGATGAAATGAACCGGGAATGAATTTCCGTCAGGCTTAGAAGACGGGCCGGTCGCATTGGTAGCCGGATGCCACGTTAACCTAGCGAGCGATTCGACGGACGGTTCGATCCGCACAGCGAATTCGCTCGGGGCGTCTTTTCGAAATTCGGCCAACACGCACTGTGACTCGGGCGAGGCTGCGAGGTTTTTCCATTCGTAGGGATCGACGCCGATTTCATACAATTCTTCGCCGCCATCGGCATAGTGAATGTAGCGATGCGTTCGGCCACTGATGGCATAAATGTAAGGTTTTGACAGAAACGTGATCGATTCATGTTTCCGATCGATTCGGTGCTCTGCCTGTGAAGATGGCTGATCGAGACGGGTTGCACGCTGGAGCCGGGCAGTGTGCGTTAGTGAACAACACTCCACTGGCGGCCAATCGATCGAGATTCGGCGTGAGCGATTGTGGATGCCCGCCCATGCAGCCTATCCAATCATTTAGGTCGTCCATCGCAATGAACAACACGTTAGGCTGCGATTGTTCCTGAGTTGTCGCTGGCGCCTGCAACGGCACGTCGGCAAAGGCGTGCGAGCCAACGACCAGGACTGCCAGAAGTTGTTTAAAGAAGTACATTGAGAATTGGCCGATTTTGTATGAGGAGGTTTTTACGAAGTGTTGTGGTTTCCAGACTCACCGTCCCTTTCGTTCTACCTGCTGAATTACTTACCTTTGCTCTTCGCATGCTGGTCACGGTAGGTCGCTCCGTTATCAGGCGGCATATTCTTGTTCCATTCGAGAAGTGATTGGGTTAATTCAGCGACAATTCCTGGGTTTTCGGCTGCGATGTTTTTTGACTCAGCACGATCGATTTTCAAGTTGTAAAGCTCGACGTTGGAGCCGTCGTACTCACACAGCAACTTCCATTGCCCACTGCGAACTGCAAGGTCCGGCAGATTGTCTACACCGTAGGACGAGTCGCGGTCAGGCGGGCGTCGAAAGAAAATTGGGGC
>JANOZG010000413.1:0-4778 GCA_031429275.1 Planctomycetota bacterium | reverse complement strand
GCAGCGGCAGTTTTCGGACGAGCAATATCAGGCGGTGATCGAACGTAACGGCGTGATTGGAATTGCGCTCGATGTGATTATGCTGCAGCCGGGTTACGTTCGACGGCAAAGCGAAGTCACAGTAACAATCGAACGTGCCGTGGAGAATATAGATATCGTTTGCCAGATCGCCGGCAACGCAAAGCATGTCGGTATCGGCAGCGATCTTGATGGTGGTTATGGTGTTGAACAAACTCCAAGCGACCTGGATCGCATTTCAGATCTGCAGATAATCCCGGAGATGCTGCGTAAACGCGGTTATGCGGAATCTGATATTGAAGGCATTATGCACGGCAACTGGCGAAGATTCTTTTCTGAAGCCTTGCCGGATTGATTCACGTGTAGTGAGGCACTGGTCCAAAAGTACTTTCACTAAACTCGTTTTACCGTTAGCCGCAGGCGTACTCGAAACAAAGAAAACCAGGACGCCTGCGGCTGACTGCGAAACGAAGAAGCTTTCGCACCAGTGCATACAGCGTCACCGACCACCAACCGGAGAGACGTCTTAGCGGATTTCACCACTCTTCAATGTCTTTTCCTCCGGCCCTGGTCATCAGGTTTTGAAGCACACCGTGGTCGATGTTCGCGTCAATAAATCGCACTGATCCATCCGCAAGACATGCCTGTGCTCCACCAAAATGCCATGAAGACATCATACTGGTCGATAGTCCTTTGGCTGGCCCCGGACCGTTCACTGAGAATGCGGCATTCGACGTATCGACGTCTCGCGGATCTGTCCAGACTATTTCCGTGCCGCAGGCTTCCATCGCCAGAAGCGTGTTGGATGTTCCGTCTTTGATTTCAGAGATTGGCGTTCCCGTTGGGTAATCAAAGACAGCGCCGGCCGACGTTGGCACAATATACGACGTCAAGAAACGCCCCTGCGAATCGAATTGCGTTGGTCTGGCAGGGCATTCGTACTGTTGAATGCGTTTCCACTGCAAGGGCGCATTCTGAGAGCTGTCCCACGCCTGTTTTCGGTCGTACTGTTCTGCCAATGCCGACAGTTCGAGATACGGCAACAACGCAACTCGCCACGACACTGGTGGTTGCCCCAATGCGGCGGCTGGAAACGAGCCATGGTCGTCATGGTAGTTATGCATAGCGAGGCCGATTTGCTTGAGGTTGTTTCTGCACTGGGTACGGCGCGGCGGCTCTCTTCTTTCGATGACGCCGGGCAGAGTGAGTGTGATCAAAACACAAAGGATCAGGGCAATCACGATTCCTTCATGGATCCTCGCCGCTCCCGGTGACGATTGCCACCACATCCTGAACGCCGCGACCGCACTGACTACAACCAGCAGTCCCGGTAGGGCAATCGTGTATCGATAGGGCTCGTAAGTCTGACTTCCGTACTGAAAATAACTGCCGAAAACACAGAATGAAATTACACCCACAATGACCCAAACCGGTGCCATCCGTGATTTGTGTCTTGTGAATCTCGCCACAATCAGAGGCAGGATCAGTCCGAAGATGGCAATCACCGCCAAACGAACTGGCGTCCAGTCCTGATTTGTCCAAATCGGTGGAGGGAATTCGTACATGGGTACCTCTTAAATATGCCAATCTCTCCGCTGCGGACCTGAGACTGGTCCGCCTACTGTAGGCCAATCTGCCTCAGATCGAGACCCTCGCAACTTCCTACCTCACTTGGGCGGAATCAATCTGACCGCTCTCAAATCGATCAACGCAAACGGCGGTTTCTCCGGAGCGGTGATGATCAACTGCCCGCGTCCTCGATGCAGATCGATGGTCCCGGCCTGCCAGGTTTGATAGTTGTCCCACGTTCCGCTCCCGGGCACGCGAGCTGTCAACATGCGATTGCCGGTGGAGAACTTGATCAGACTTCCCGCGTTGCTGTCGTCACAGGCAAAGTCAAACTCGACTGTCCAATGACCAGACTTCGGCACTTCAAATGTCCATCTTGCATAGTCATCCGCAGACGTCCAGTAACCCAGATTGCCGTATTTCTCTTCGAAGATCAGACTCGGTCCGTAGATCTCAGCCGCCGATGCTGGCAGAGTCACCGTGCCATCGGCGCTGGCTGCGACAAACTTCGGAGCATTCCCGTCGAACCGTTTCCATGGTGTGCCTGTTGACTGCACAAAGGCGATCACATTTGCCAGATCCTGAGCCGACAAGTCTTTCTCCAGACCTTCCGGCATTAGCGACCGTTTAGAGCCGACAAGTTCTTCAATGTCCGCTCGCACGACGGTGGTTTCTTTTCCGTCATTGCCGATGAGCGTCAGGCTTCCGCCGGTTTCGCCTTTGAGCATGCCTGAATACTGCAGCCCGTCCTTTGTGACGACCGTGTAGACCAGAAACTTCGATTCAACAGCTTTGTTCGGATCCAGAATCGCCGTTAGCAACGCGTCCGTCGATCGATCTTTCAACGCCGCCAGATCGGCTCCGACATCTTTGCCGATGTTCTGTAGCTTGTGGCAGGTGCTGCAACGTTTTTCGAAAACAAGTTTTCCCGCTGCAGCTTGTTCGTCTTTTGAAACTTCCGATTTCAAATTTGAAATCTGAGATTTGAAATCGTCAATCACAGCGGCACGGGACGAAACGACGTCTCCGCTGAGCAGTGACATTGCCCGTTTGGCGATGGCTTCGTTGCGATGATGCAGCAGACTGTCCAGCTGTGGTGCGTCAAAATCGCTGCCAGTCAACGTTTTATCTGCCACAGCATCCAGGACGGAGTACGCCGTCGAATCTCGCTGAAGTAACAGCGTCAGTATTTCGGTATGAACGGCCGGCTCGAACGTCTTCAAATTTGCCAGAAGCTTCGACACGTGTTCCGGTTTGAGGCTGCGAGCGATGATGCGAACGGCTTCCATTTGCAAGGCTGTTGGCGTTTGTGGTGTCAGGAAAGAGTTAAGCTCTTCGATGGAAGCATCGATCTTTCCTGAGACATCCGCAAATCGCAAAGCAGCCGATCGGCGATCAGCATCGTTGGAGGTATTCTTCGCGACGTTCAAGGCAATCGTACCTGCATCGCCCAACGTGGCTTCAAAACCCTTGTGTAGTTTCAGCATCGGCGCAACATCGGTGCGAAGAACCTTGCTTACTGTTTCAGCGATCCGCTCAAAACGCATCGCAGGAGCGTCGGCGTCGATGGAGTTGATAAGCAATGTCAATGGTTCGACCAAAGCTTCACCGCGTCCCATAGCAGCTGCCTGGCCAAGAAGCATGCCGATGAGTTGTTCGTTGAGTTGATCTGAGGGGACATTGAGTGCTTCGTTGAGGACTTCCTCGATGTTGCTGGTGCTGAATCCCGGTGGTGTGGCATAAAGTGAAGATAGAGCTGCGTTGCGGATGAATTGATCGTTGAAGTTTTCTCGAAGCAAACTGCCAAGGATCGCAGCACTTTCGTTCCCATGATCGTCTCCAAGTATAAGGCAAAACTGCATTCTTACTCCGGGATCAGAATCATTTCGAAGCTGTAGCAGCAATTCTGCGTCCGACAACGCCTGTTGAATCGGTACAGGTAGTTGAAGCGTTGCTTGTCGGACACGCGGATCCGCATCTTTCAGGAGGTGAAGGAGGCGCACTGACGAGAGGCCCGCGAGGTAATGCGTTTCCTGATTTCGTGCCCCGAGATCCATAATCGCGGAAAACGAGGCGGCGATTTGCACCTTGGCTTGCGGCGTTTTCTGAATCCATTGTTCGGGCAACCAGTCTTTGTCGAACAGTTCCCTTCGACGATGCATCAGGATTCTTTGCGCTGTATCTCGCCACCAGCCGTTGGTGCTTTCGAGTCGCTTGACGAGATCTGCAATCGGAATCTCATTCCACGGTTGATCAAAGTAGCCAACACGCTCCGCGTGATGAGCCCCCAGGTTTTATCCCGCATCAACCAATGCCACCTTCGCCTGAACTTAGTCTTCCGATTTTGCGTCGAGCGTGATTGCTTCGCGTGGCGCTGTGGTGGGCTCGTCACGGCGGAGCGTGACGGCTACATTTTCCCCGCAACATTCATCCGCTGGCACGATGCGATAAATCCGACCACGATCGTTGCCAGCGTACAGATTCATCTTGCGCTGATACTCCGGCGGAATCCATTCGGGATGCTCGATCACCGCGCGGTACATGTCAGCAATCCAAAGAGCACCGTCAGGCCCAGTTCGTATCATGGTTGGCCGGAACCAGTTGTCCGACGATGCCAGAAACTCTGATTGCTGTTCATCTGCCGCGCGTTCGCCTTTGAAGCCGTAGCCTTCGCGAGTCAGCACCAAGCGTGAAACGAGGTTATGCACAGGCTCCGATGTAAACGCATTGCCGTAATACTGTTCTCCAAGATAGTTGTCGCGATAAATCATCGTGCTGCATGCGGAAGTGAACCGGTTGGCGTAGGCAAAATCATTGAACCGGGCCAGCGTGCGACTGGTCGGATACACCGGAGCAGCTCCTGGAATCATCGACACCGGCGCGGTGACTTGCGAAATCCCGGCGTGCGGATTTCGTCGGACGTAGCGATCTTCGAGAACATACTGCCAGATCGGATTTGAATTGTTGTTGCCGAACCAGTTGCCGAAGTCATCGCGTTCTCGACCAAACTGTGTCTGGCCACTGACGGTGTCCAGTTCGTTGGTATCCGGGTTGATGCGAAGATCACGACCACGAATCGAAACCGGCGAGCGGGGCGGCGTCAGCCCCCCCGTACGGTTCGCAGTCGATGTAACGGCGGGGTGACGCCCACCCCTCGCCGGGGTGAATACCGTCCCAGCAATCTCACCGCC
>JANOZG010000412.1:0-3837 GCA_031429275.1 Planctomycetota bacterium | reverse complement strand
AGTGAGAATCGGGAAGGCCACAAACGTCATGGACTTCAAGGGCCGATCGACGATGCGTTTATGAGTTCCTTTGTCTGTGTGCGAGGAACAGGCACACCGTGGAACGAAACGTCGCAGCGATGGGCGAATTGGACGCTCGCTCGATTTTCGAAAGAGTTCGCTCAGTGGATGCGCGGGGACATCAGGATTGTCGATGACACTGCCGTGGATGCGAAACTTCAGGCGAAGGATCATTTGATTCTGTTTGGTGACCCGGGCTCCAATGCCGTAATGAAAAAAATTCTTGCCAGTCTGCCATTAGAATGGACGAAGGAGCATATTCGGATTGGGCAGCAGGAATGGAATTCCGCCGAACATGGTTTGAGCCTGATTTTTCCGAATCCGTTGAATCCTTCAAAGTACGTTGTGATCAATTCAGGTCAGACCTTTCACGATCAGGAGTTTCGCTCCACAAATGCGATGCTGTTTCCTCGATTGGGAGACATTGCTGTTCAGAAGTTCATAGCTCGTAAATCCGAGGGTTTTGACGAGCAAACAATTTGGATGACTGTGTTTGATGCAAATTGGCGGCTGAAAGAGTCGAAATAACGGCGGATTCTTTTCGATGAATGAATTTACGCACTTTTCCCCCGACGGCGCGAGTCGAATGGTGGATGTTGGCGAAAAAGCTATGACACGCCGCTCGGCACGTGCCGAAGGAATTGTGTTAATGCAGCCGGAGACTTTACGGTTAATCCGAGAACGTGCGTTCTCAAAGGGCGATGTCCTAGAAGTGGCCCGCTTGGCTGGCATCATGGCGACCAAGCGAACAGCCGATTTGATCCCGCTGTGTCATGTGCTTCCACTGGAAAAAGCAGAAGTGGAGTACTCTTTTCTGGCTGACAACTTGCTGCGTGTTGAGGTCAGCGTTTCGACGGAAGCAAAGACTGGTGTCGAAATGGAGGCTTTGACCGGTACGAGTGTTTGTTGTTTAACAATCTATGATATGTGTAAGTCAATTGACCGAGGGATGGAAATTCACAGTATTCGGCTGCTGGAGAAGTCTGGCGGGCGTTCAGGGCACTTTGTAAAAAATCCATAGGACAGAAGAACTCATGGCCACAGTCGTGTCAGATCGCGACGGACTCAAGCAACGGATTCAGGAACTACTGGCGTTGGATCTGGCTTCGGTAAACGCTCTGCTGCATCAGCAGTTTCGCAATCCGAGTATGTTCGTTCAGGACGTGGCCGAGCACGTTGGGCGCTTCCAGGGAAAGCAAATACGTCCGATCTTGACGCTGTTGAGTGCTCAGTTGTTCCAGCCGAGTGTGGCGGCGAGTGATAGCGTGCGAAAAATTGCCGCCGTCGTTGAGATGATCCACACGGCCACTCTGGTTCATGACGACGTAATTGACGATGCCAGCCTGAGGCGACACGTCGCAACTGTGCACCGCCGCTGGAATACGGAAACCAGCGTGCTGTTCGGGGACTATCTGTTTTCCAAAGCCTTTCATCTGGCAGCCACGACGGGAGATGCTGAATCCTGCCGCTTGATTGGCCTTGCAACGGATCGCACCTGCGAAGGTGAATTGAATCAAATCGCTGTGCGGCTGGAACAGTCTGCATCCGAACGTGATTATTTCCGAGTGATCGGAGGCAAGACTGGGCAGCTTTTTGCGGTCAGTTGTTTGCTGGGTGCTCGAACTGCGGGCGGTACGATTGCTCAGCAGACCCAGTTAAAGCAATTCGGTATGCGAATTGGACTCGCGTTCCAGATTGCAGATGATGTTCTGGATCTGACGGAAGCGACTGAGACAACTGGGAAAGACGCTGCGAATGATCTTTCGAATCATCGCCTGACGTTGCCATTGATCCGCGCATTGAAGCTTGGCACTAGAGATGAGCGGCTGGAATTGCGAGAATTGTTGGCATCTGTTGATGCAGGTCAGAAGGCCCGGCTTCGTGAAGAGCCGCTGGTGAGACAAGGTGTCGCTTCCGCACAGGCAACGGCCGAACATTTCGTGCGTCGTGCATTGCGGAATTTGAAGTCTTTGCCACCGTGTGCCGCGCTGGAAACCTTGGCCGCCATTGCTAGATTTGCACTGAATCGGACAGCTTAGATCTGGTGTCAGTATTGGGCACGAGGAACGGCAGCAGTCGGGTTTCGATCAAGTTGCTGGAGTGTGCTGTTGTACTGATTGTCGAGTTGTCTCAGTTGGTTCTCGTATGTCGTCAACGGATTTGTGGTCTGCGATTGATTACCAGGGCGAGGCGCGGTCATAGGTCCCGGGTTGCCATATTGATTGGTTCCCTGATTGTTGCCCAATTCCTGTGAGTTCATGTTGGAAGGATCATTCCCTGATCCTCCGTTCATCGGTCCTGGATAGCCTTGGCCATTTCGGTTAGGCATTTGATTTTGCGAACCCATTTGCTGAATCTGTTGCTGTTGTTGCATCAGCCATTCCTGCGACGGCAGGATCGAAGCGGGTTGCCCGTACATTGCGCCGTTGATGATGGAATTGCTTCCTGGGGAAGCAATGTTGCCCATCTTCACTGTACTGTCTTGCTGGCCATTTTGTTGGCCTATCGGGAAGAGTGAACCTGGCCCGACATTCAGACCTTCCAGTTGCATCTGAGGTCCACTTTGGGCGTAAGATGAGTTTTGTGGTGCAACCGTATTTGAATTCGCCGCCCCGTTGGACCCTTGAGGCGGCTGATTTGCATACGATGAGTTGCCGTGCATCATATTGCCAACGGCCGAGCCTGGAACGCTGTTGTTCTGATAGTGAGTTGCGTCTGCCGCTGGCTGACTGAAGCCAATAGGCTGCCCATAGCTGACGCCTTGCGTTGACGGCTGAAATGTCCCGCTAGGACGAACGGAGATGACGCCACTCGAGTTTGCGCCATGCGTTGCCCGGTGAGCATGATTGTTTTGTGTGAATGGCTGTTGGTTGTCTCCAGTATTTGGCTGATTCGTCTCTGTGATCGATTGAGGATTCGCATTCATGCCGTTGGCACTACCGGGGTATTGGTTCCATGCTCCGGTGGGAACGCTCGCAGTATTTGAAAACATGGGATTCATGTTCGCATTTGCACTCAACGGATACGCATTTGGCTCTGACCCAGAGCCGGCATTCGTGCCGAATTGCGCCACTGTCGACGACTGAAACTGTCCGGCGGCGGTTTGGGAATTGTCAGCAGCCAGACCTTCACGCATCAAAAGATTTCCTCCGGCGACATTCACGTTGTTCGCAGGATTCTGCCCTGGTTGTTGGTTGATCGTCAGTTGTGGGTTGGTCGTCTGCGGGGCGGTATTGTCATGAGGAGCGGCCACGTTCGAATGGCTGGCGATATTGACGGGATTCGCTGTTGGATTGTAATCCGCAGGAATGTTCTGCACAGCGCGACGTTGTTCGGCAGCAATTCGCTCGCGGTTTGCAATTTCACGGATTTCTTCAAGTGTCGCATTCGCCGGTATGGCGGGAGTATTGGCGGCTAGCGTCGATGCCGCGTTGGTTCCGGACTGAGATTGCAATGCCGCAAGGATCTGAGTGACTTTTGCGGTGTCCCCGAATCTTTGAATCAGGCGTGTGCGGGCAGCCTCGGGATTGCCTTGGCGTACGTCCAGCAGAGCGAGATTTGTGTGCGCATTTTCGTGATTAGGATTGATCTGAATTGCCTGAGACAGGTAGCTCGAAGCTTCACTGTAGCGATTCTGTAGCAGGTACGAATACCCCATATCACATAGCAAATTGGCATCACGAGGACGTTCACGCAATGCCTGCCTGTAATGTGATTCCGCTTCTTTCCAGTTTTCGGTCAGGTCGGCAGCCATCGCCATGCCGTGATGTGCTGTCG
>JANOZG010000411.1:0-4404 GCA_031429275.1 Planctomycetota bacterium | reverse complement strand
TCATCACCCCTCAAAACCACACGACATGCCTTGTTGTCTCAGCAACCGACTGGGAACACTACCACGATCCTGCTTACGCTGGAAGTGGGGACATCCACGACAAATTCGGTGATGATGCACCGAAAAACCAAAGAAATCTCTCATCCGCTTGGTTTTTTTTTGATTTCAGGTCGCTTGCCGTTCCAGACCGTTCCAGATGACACGGTGGAACATCAAAAACTCACCGGAACGTTTCCCGTCGAATTCAGCCCATTTTCCGACTAAAACCGGGACTACAAGTGGATTTGTGAGTCTGCTGTGTCGGCTTGCGGTAGGCTGCGATGGCCGAATTTGGCGAATAGCGGTGGCAATACGTGCAGGTTGAGCAGCGTCGACGTGATGAGGCCGCCGAGGATGACGAAGGCCAACGGCCGTCTGAACTTCGCCAACGGTTTCGTCGTAGTCGACATCGGGATCGATGCTGATCCACAATTCTGTGAAATGCGGGCCGTAAACCTCGTCGGCAGCTTCAGCTCGACCGATGTGCGATCCGAAATTGTTCACTCCTTCGATGGAACGCAGTTCTTTACTGGCGGCGATGGTGATGCGGTTCATGGCTTCGACACCGATGCCAGGTTTCTCAAGGAAATGCATCAGGAAGTCCGTTTCCTTGAACTTCGACATCAGCTCTTCACCCAGGTGAGGCACAGCGAAGCCGGCTCCGACGAACATCAACAGCACAAGGCCGGCAATGGGTAACGGATGACGCACAAGCGGTGGCAATAGGCGAGCCTACGACGCGTCCGCTAAACCAAAGCAGCATCAATCGGATTTACGACATCTCAAAGACATCATCGCAATGCTTGTTCAGTCTAATGACATCTCCGATCCGCGGCGCGCTTGCGGGCGTATTCTGAGTAAGCAGCCAATCGGCCCTAAACTGCGTCGGTCCGACACGCCGGCGTAGCCAACAATTTGATTCTCGAGGATTCGAATTGTCGTCAGGTGCCGCGGTCGAAATGACAACATTTTTCACAAAACGAATCAGCAAGGATGACCGGACTGCGGCCTGAAACGGCTGCAGCCCAAACCACTCAGGATGACGTGTCCTGAGTTCGCAGGCGGGTTCCGGCCGCGCGACTACCGACTATGACGCTGAAGTCCTGCTGTCGCCACAGTCCTGGACTTCAAACGGATCGTTTGAGAATCACTGAAAAGCACCTGTCGGTTTCCTTTAACACTGGTGTCAATCGACTACTCATTGAGTGGGCGGACGCTGACCTCTTTGAACCACACCACGTCATTCGGACCATGATTCTGAAGGCCGATATAGCCAACCTGAGGTCGCTTGTTCTCTCGCTTCGGTTCCCAGTACTGTTTTCGTTCTGGAAAATTCGTGGTCTCGGAATCGAACGAGCAAACGCGTTTGCCATCGACATCGACGTCGATAAGATTCCCTTTCAGGGTGATTATCATTGTCCGCCAGCCATCAGCGGCAAGCGGCGGCAGCGGGTCCGCTTTGGCGAGCGAATAGATCGATCCCGTGCGATGTTGTTCGTCCCCGATTTCGCTGATCTGCACTTCAAAACCGCGATGAACTGGATACCAGGGACCAAGTTCCTTTTCCGAATCGACTTTCTCCTCTGCCTGGCTCTGCTTCTTCCGCACCTCCTTGTTTTCAGCGATTTTCAGGACACCGTCGTCAATGCGAATAAAGACGCCCGCGTTGGACCTGGTCTCTTTGCCGCGAAAGACGACTCGAATCTGGCAGTTGCCAAACGCTTCCTTCGAATACAGCAGCATCCCCATACCTGTTTTGTCCGACTCACCGCGCAACGTGCCGTCATCCACAACAAATCGCCCTCCGCCAATCTGCTTCCATGCGGCATCAACTTTTCCGTCCGCAGCCAGAGGCAACGCACGCCAAGGAGGTTCTGCGTTTGCAAAGGAAGGTTGCATGGCGGACAAGACAAATGTAACAACTGCGACAGCGAAGATGCGTTTCATTTCAGGCTGATCCTAATGGGAGACAACAAGCATTATCCCGGATGATATCGAGAAATGCCAGACAGACAAATCGGCCCGGTTTGAGACCGCCGGCAGACCAGATGGCGTATTCTGAGTAGGGGGTATTCAGTGAGTCAAATGTTCAGCCTGAAAGACAAGGATCGATGATCCATGATCGCACTTGGATTGGCGACCGACAGGGCAAGACGTAGTATCATTTGGTCCCGCCTCTATCCAAAAAGCATCCCGGTCTTTGGCTCGCCAGAAACGTCGGTCGACTCACGGGGCTACTCGCCATCCGCATCCAAACCGAAGAATGTAGTTTCTAACTGGCAGGCAGCAGGATTGCCGATCGACCTCAGAACCTTTGACGCGGCTAACAGCGTGATGAGTCCGTTGAGATTCCCAAGGTGCGTGAACTTCGTCGGGCCACGATGGAGGAGTGTGTGCGATGTTTTTCTGATCGGCCGTAAGATCGAGAAGTTTCTGGCTCCGCCATCGCATCCTGATCGCCGGTCGGTGCATCATGTCGAACGTGAATCTCAGCGAACGCAAGTGGTTACTTCACGCCGCGTCAATCGGTATCTGAGCGTAACTGTTGCCGCCGCCCCCAACGATGACAGCTGCTTGCCGATGTCGTCAGTCATCTCAAGTTTGCTCCACGTACTGAATGCCCGAAGCCAGCGTAGGAGCCGTCACCACCAGATGGTCAATTGCACTGGAAAGCATGAAAGAAACGCCCCATCAAAAGTTTGCCAGGAACAACGCCAATTCAACGCAGCGAGAATCCCGTCTTCAGCAGTTTTTCAATCAGGCGCAGTTCATTATCAACAATTGCGCGGTTTTGTGGGGTAGTTTGCCAGATCGTGACAGTGACACCCTCCGTGGCTGGGTGGCAGTGCAGAGAAATCTTGTTTGGCAAATAGCGACGCATCATGATGAACAGCCGCAGCATGTGCCACGCCGAGGACACAAGGAAGGCTGATTTCACGACCTGCAGATCGCTGTGGGTCTTCAGTAATCGAGCGCACTCTTTGGCATTTTCGATGGCGTCATGCGATGTGTCTTCCATGATGATCGCATCTTTATGAGACCACAGATGCGAATCACCACAGATGCTAATCACCACGGTCATCGCCGGTACCATCGTCATTATTTGGAAAGGCCAAAGATCATTGTCACATGACATGAATTGCCTGCGGCATGATTCAACTGCTGCATGCGGTCCTCTGCGATCATGGAGCTGCTTTCTGGGATTTTCCAATTGGCAGGTGCCGTGGGCTGTAGGTCAAGTGTTCAACTACTACCTCTACAAGAACTCCGTTTCTCAGAGTGAACCCGGTTTAAATACTCTTGTCTACCTGCTGTACCAGTTGCACAGAATTGGTATTTGCTGCATTTTCGCGAGTTGCTCAATTCGCTTCTTCGCCGCGTCCAACCCAAGCGCCGGTGAATAGCCGTAGTTGTGATCGATCGTGGCTAACGCGGCTTGCACGTCGGGCAGGGAAATCACTTTTCGGCCTTCACGAGCGGCTCGCAGTCGGGCGACCCACAGCGTTGCCGGATACATCAATGCCAGACTGCGAAACCCATCAATAAAAGACATGTCATAAAACGCCGGTCCACAAAAATGCATACCCTGCAATTTCACTCGGAAATATCGTACGAACAATTCGTCGAATGCCGCGTTGCGTCCGCCAAACTCATTTTCCAGTTGCAAAAACGTCGGCATCGCCAGCGCAGAAGGGGTCTCGAGTTTTGATGAATCGGCGTCGGATCCTAAAAAGGCCACGCGAACCGAAATCGGATCTTCAATGTCAGGTACGCGACCTCGCCCAAAAGTGAATTTCAAGCCGTCGCTCAGCAATCGCAGTCGCCCCATCAGACCACCGCGGGCGGTCAGTTCTGTGTCGTGTCGCAGCAGTTGAGCGATCCATTGGCGAAACATCGTACGAGCAATGCCTGATGGTTGTACCAACGGCAGATCATCGTCTGGAATTGCTCGGACGGCGGTTTCATGGAGGGCTGGTAACAGTTTTGCATACTGCTGCACATGGATTGCTTCCTGAGGCATTAATTCAAGCAAATCGATCCACGTCACAACACGCAGCAGTCGTGTTACGAAAGTCACCTTTCCAACGGACAACCCGCGTTCAACAAACGCCATCAGGCACATCAGGTCCGGCCACGAAATAACCCTACGACTGGACGAGAGATACGGCGGCTTAGGCGCACTGTAGTTCGCAGGCACGACCTCCTGTGCCAGATCTTCCAACGCCTGGCGTTGCTGAGTAACCTGTTCTCCCAGATTCTGCACGACCGACGGGCAACTGAATCGCAGACTCACGGTAACGGAGTTTCCCGCCGGATGAACGGCATACGGATACGTGCGACACGCCAGCGGCTTCGCCGCTACCG
>JANOZG010000410.1:0-5783 GCA_031429275.1 Planctomycetota bacterium | reverse complement strand
GTTAAGCTCGCAAGGCCAATGATAGTGCCTAAAAGCGCGAAAGTAGGTCCTGCCGGGATCTTTTAACGAAGCCAACCTCTATGAGGTTGGCTTTTTTTATGCGCCGATTTTCTTCGTATTTCTGCTAGACCACAATTCTTGAGTGCGACTTCAGCTGGTGGTGCTTGATGATGATGGGCGCAGATCATGTTCAGCAATAGTCTGAATCTCATGAAGTCGTGTGAGTTCACCGATGCTTGTCGTGAATTGTTGCAGTAATTCGCTGGCGTCGATGTGTTCATCAACGTGGAGGATGGCAATTTTTATGCGATGCAATTGATGAGGAAGTACGGTTCCTAGTTGTTCAATGAGTTCTTTAGTGTTGGCGCGAAGTGTTTTGGTTTGGTCCTGGATGTTCTCTCGCTCAGCCTTTCGAGAATCTTGATCCAGACTTCGAGTGGCTGTGACCTGGTTTTGTTCATCGAGTTGTGCAACATTGACTAAGCGTCCGAATGGAGATGTTTGCTTCCGGAATTCTTTCTGCTTTGTTTGAGCTTTCTCCAGGCATTTTTTTGCTTTTTCTGAGTTTGGTTGATGGAGTAATGCGGCATTGAAACACTGAATCGCTAAGCCCACATTATTCATATCAATGTAGATATTTCCGAGATTGATGTGTGCATCAACCATCTTCGGATCGATCTTGAGCGCTTCTTTGTACGCTGAGATTGCCATGCTATTCATTTGCTGGCCGCGCTGGGCAATCCCCATGTTGTAGTAGGCTTCAACGCATTTGCGATTTCGCTGAATTGCTCGCCGGAGTACCTCGGTCGCCTTTTTGTATTCGCCTGCACGATTAAGAATCGCGCCGAGATTTACCCACGCTTGAGTGTTCGCCGGATTAACTTGCGTTAGCTTTTCAAAACACTCCCGAGCCTTGTCGAGATTTTTTTGGAAGAAGTAGGCCATCCCCAAAAGCTCGAGCGCGTCCTCTTCATCAGGGTCTTCCTGCAGCAAATTCTGCAGAAGATCGCAGGCTGTGGAGTACTTTTGCTTCTTTATGAGCTCGCGGCACTGTCGTATGACTTTTGCCGAGGAACGTTCTTCTCTCATATTTCTTCTCCATAGAACTGCATGCAGGTGCGAGATATGACAAACAGGGACGAATTCACTAACCGGTGAATAGAATTCTGATTAGGGGATGGGTTGGAAAGGGGGTATTCAGCGAAGATTCCAAACATATTCAGGATTGTGGCGGATCCGACTGCCCATCACTACTTTGAACAGGGCAAGTTATGGGAATCCGTATGATAGTGGCAATTGCGATTCTGGTGTTCGAAAAATTTACCCAAGTTAACACTGGTTGAACGCAGGTAAAGTTTGCGTTGTCAGTTCCCTTAGTTCAAGCATGAAAACGGGCGAAGTCGATGCACAAGTGAGAATCCCGAGAAACGAATCTTGGGATAAAGCGAGCCCAGAGCATCTACTGTTTCGCAAGATCGTGCAGGTTCTGAATGTCTCAACTGGTTTTTCGACGCATCTTCATGGCAGCCGTACTCTGCGCTACAGTAGTACAGCTACGGACCATTGCGGCTGATGATGCTCGCGATACGCCACTGGTAAGGGCTGTGCAGCAATCCAAAAAGTCTGTCGTGAACATCCACACGGAAAGAATGTCGGCAGATGAGAAAGATTCCAAGTTTTTCTCCACAAAATCTCGCAAGGTGACCGGTATGGGGACCGGTGTTGTGATCGACGAGCGTGGCTACATTGTCACCAACTACCATGTTATTCAGGGTGTTGACGTTATCACTGTCACTCTCGATGGTGGCGCAAGCTACGAAGGTCGCCCCGTTTCGTTTGACAGAAAACATGATCTCGCGATTATCAAAATCGCAGCCGCTGACTCTCTGACTGTCATGCACATGGGAACGTCTTCGGATTTGATGCTGGCTGAGACAGTTTATGCGGTTGGCAATGCTTTTGGATATGAGCATACAGTTACGGCTGGAATCGTCAGCCAGCTCCATCGTGATGTAGAGGTTGATGAGACACAGTCCTATGAGAACTTAATTCAGACCGACGCCAGCATCAACCCCGGCAACAGCGGTGGCCCGCTCCTGAATTTGAATGGCGAGGTCATTGGAATCAATGTGGCGATCCGGTCCGGGGCACAGCGCATTGGCTTCGCCATTCCTATCGACGATGCTCGTCGAACCATCGCAAGGTTAATGAGCGTTGAGCGGCTCAACGGTATTCCGCACGGTCTGACGACAAAAGACGTAAAGACAGCTGAAGAAAAGAAGTTAGTTGTGGAGCAAGTGGCTGCTGAAAGTGCTGCTGATCTGTGCGGCATTAAAAACGGCGATGTGATTGCATCAATCCGAAGCACACGCGTTAATGACGGTACTGACCTGGAGAGATTGCTTCTGGATCTGCCACGTGGAAAAGTTGTCGATGTTGTTGTTTCTCGCAATGGACAAGAACAGACGTTGCAGTTCACGGTCGGGGTCGGCAGACCAGCTGGAATTCCCGTCATTGCTGTCTCAACGGAAACTGATTCTGATCAATCGCTCGGTAGTCAGAAAACTGTAGAAGTTCCCGTTGCCGTGAACAACGTCGTTTTGGATGCCGAACAATTGGTGATGAGCCGCGCCTGGGACTTATTGGGGCTGCGTCTGGAAAATCTAAGCGAAACGGAACGTCATGAAATTGCCAGCAAAGAATATCCGGGAGCGCGAAAGCCAGTACGTTACAATGGTGGCCTAAGAATTACTTCGGTGCGTGCGAGCAGCGTGGCTGCTCGTTTTGTCAGTGAAGGCGACATTCTTCTTGGGCTGGATGGTTTTGAAACTCTCGGCCCCACCAATATCAGCTATAT
Source organism: Planctomycetota bacterium (assembly GCA_031429275.1). GTDB lineage: Bacteria > Planctomycetota > Planctomycetia > Planctomycetales > Planctomycetaceae > SXXK01. Next base: position 2,926 of record JANOZG010000410.1, on the reverse strand, counting down.
TCTAAGAGATGCGAGAATCAGTAGTCCGGCACCAATGAAGTGTCAGATTCTTCGCAAGGGCGGTAATCCAATCGAGGGTGCGATCACGCTTTCGAACCCTTAAGCGATGATTTGATCGGCCACTTCGCCATGGACATCCGTCAGTCGGAAATCCCGGCCGGAGTAGCGGTAGGTGAGTCTCTTGTGATCTATTCCCATCAAGTGCAGGATCGTCGCGTGCAAATCATGGACGCTCATACGTTTGTCGATCGCTTTCACGCCAAGATCATCCGTCGCTCCATACGTCATTCCGCCCTTGATTCCGCCGCCGGCCAGCCACATGCTGAAGCCAGTGGCATGATGGTTGCGACCTTTCGCACCCTGGGCTGTGGGTGTTCTGCCGAATTCACCACCCCAGACAATCAATGTTTCGTCGAATAATCCGCGGGACTTGAGATCGCGAATTAGAGCTGCGATTGGTTGATCGCTCTTCAATGCATCGCGTCGATGGTCCATGATGTCGCCGTGAGCATCCCATGGCTGGCCCTCTCCGTAATATAATTGCACCATGCGCACACCGCGTTCTACCATCCGTCGCGCGATCAGGCAGCCTTCCGCAAATTCGCCGCTTCCGTAATCTGTTCGCGTTGATTGACTTTCGCGACTGATGTCGAATGCTTCCTGAGCTTTCGACTGCATACGATACGCGACTTCGAGCGACTGAATCCGTGACTCCAACTGCGAATCCTGTGCGCGTTGCTGCAAATGCTTCTGATTCATTTGCTGCATCAAATCCAGCAGGCGGCGCTGCGAAGCACTGCTCAGCGATGAATTGTTCAAATGTCCAATGACGCGCGCCGGATCGATTTTGGAATTGTTAACATGTGTTCCCTGAAAAATTCCGGGGAGAAAACTATTCGACCATAGTGCCGGCCCAACAACTGGCTTGCCAGGACACAACACAACGTAACCTGGCAAATTCTGGTTTTCCGTACCAAGCCCATACGTCAGCCAGGATCCGAGACTTGGACGTATCGGTTGCTGGCTGCCCGAATTCATCATGAACAATCCAGGCTCATGATTCGGCGTCGTAGTGTACATCGAACGCACGACGCAGATGTCGTCAATGCATTCTCCGACATGCGGATACAACTCGCTGACCTCAATACCGCTTGCGCCGTGTTTCTTGAACGAGAACGGGGAAGGCATGTAGTTTCCCCCTGGCCCCGGTTTGCCTTCTTGTTTTTTCAACTCCGGCTTCGGATCGAACGTATCGACGTGCGATGGTCCGCCATTCATGAACAAGAAGATGACATGCTTCGCTCGCGCAGGGAAATGCGATGACTTTGGCAGCAGTGGGCTATCAGTGCTGACTGATGATGCTTGCTCCGCCGCGCAAACACCTGCAAGTCCCAGCATACCAAAACCTGCTGCAGTGCGTGTGAGTATGTCACGACGCGAAACAGTCGAAAACGAGGTTTGAATGTTCATGACGATGCCTGCTTTGGTTGTCGAAATCTGTGCAAATTGAAGTAGGCCGGACCAAGGGAAACGCCGTTCCGGCAATTATGCCACCTGCCGGAACATCGCTACGCTTGGTCCGGCCTGCGAATTACAAACGCCGCTCAATCCACGTACGCAAATTCATTCGTGCCCAACAATGCAAGGCAGTATTGCTCCAGTGGAGACAATTTGTCTCCATCGACCACGACTGATTCTTCAAGAAATTTCATTGCAGTCGCTCGTTCATCGGTTGTCGGCTCTCGACCAAAGAGTAAAGCAAACGCACGATCAATACGCCCTTCATTCGTAGCTGCATCACTTTGCAAACGAACCGCGAAAGCACGCGATTGGGACACCATAAAATCGCTGTTCATGACGAACAACTGCTGCAGCGGGACTGTTGTCACCGTACGCTCGCCCGCCGTAATATTCGGGTCAGGGAAATCGAACAATCGCAGCAGATCATTCAGTCTATGCCGACTAATATAACCATACAGCGTCCGACGCCTATGCGAACCATTCAGTTCTGACGACTTTCCACCGACCTCCGAGTTCAACTGCCCTGACACTGACAACACCGCATCACGCCACGGTTCGACTTCAAGGCGACGACGATTCATGTGCCAGATCAATCGATTTTCCGGATCGGTTTCAATATTCGCTGCATCGCCGGAACTACTTTGCTGATAAGTCGCCGACAACATGATTTGGCGATGAAGCCGCTTCAGTGACCAGTTGGATTCCATCAGGCTCATCGCCAGAAAGTCCAGCAGTTCAGGATGACTCGGGCGATCACCAAGCTCTCCGAAATTGCTGAGCGTTTTAACAATGCCCGAACCGAAGTGTCCTGCCCATACCCGATTCACGATCACCCGAGCAGTCAGCGGATTGTCCTCCGACGCAATCGCTTCCGCCAGTTCAAGCCGTCCACTGCCAGTGGTCTCAAACGTTTTCCGTTGGCCAGAAGTTAAAATCGCCGGGAACCCGCGTCGAGCCAGATCTCCCTGCTTCTTTGGATCGCCTGCGAGATAGATCTTCAAATCCTGCCCTGTTCCATCGTTCAGCGAATGTGCCATCATCACTTTGATAGCGTCCGACGCATGCTTGCGACTTTTAAGCTCCTCGGCCATCGATGCCAGTGACGCAGCCGGGTTGCCGTCGAGCAGCGGACCGATCTGATCTGCCGGTAATCCAAGAACTCCAGAGTCATCGAACAATTCCGACAACAGCATCGCATTCGATTGACGCTGGGATTTCTCCTCATGCGAAAGATCTTCCGCAGCTGGCGAAACTTTCACTTCAGCCACCTTTGGAATGGTTACGGGATAGATGACCCTGGCGTTCGAAAGGACAGCATGATCGCTGCTGATCGTGTTTTCCGTTTCAGAAATTTCCGCACCCGTTGCGACGATCGTTAGATAACGAGCTGCCTCTGGAATCGGGA
>JANOZG010000409.1:0-2915 GCA_031429275.1 Planctomycetota bacterium | reverse complement strand
CGCCGACCCCTAACCCCCCGCGATCTCCCCTCTGGGTGGGTGCGCTTCCACCCGCCCTCCCCGGGGGGGCTCCCCCCCAGCCGCTCGCCTTGTTCAGGCATCAAAACTAGAATCCTCGCAGAGCCCGGATGTCCTGAAATGTTCGCAGCGAAAAGTCGATGCCTGCGTAGTTCAGTGCGGAACACAGTGCGCGAACCGCGACGCCCATGCCGTCGGGCCCGCTGAACCCGCCGAACTGTCCGCCGCCTTTCAAGTGAGGTTCGGTCTCAAGATAGAAGCCTGGAATTCCAAGCTTTTGCAAGCGCGCCTCGATGGCCGGGATTTCTGTCCGCAGATCACGGAAGATCATTTCATGTCCGGAATCGCCATCAGTACAAGGCACGAAATTCTTCAACCGATCTTCATCGACTGCGCCTTCCCAGACGAGACTTCGGTCAATGCGATAATCCTTAACATGCATCCAGCCCAGCCACGGTATGGTGGCTCGATATTCTTCAAAGACCTGAATGGCATTCTTGTTCTGAGCTGCCACGTTTCCGCCGTCAAAGATCAACACCATGGAGGGATGGTTCACCCGTACCGCAAGTTCTGCAAGCAGTGGTCCGGTTTCACCCACGAGGTTGGGTTCAATTTCAAGACCATAGACCAGTCCTTCGGCCGCACAGGCTTCGGTGATTTTTCGAATTTGTGCGGCTGCCAGCTCCAGATGCAATTCAGGTTTCGTACCGCGCGGATGGTAAAACGAGAAACCTCGAATAAGTTTCGTATCCAGCGCCTTGGCACATTTGATCGTACGAGCGACTTCGCCCTGCATATATTCGTCGAACGGCACAAACTTGTTATGAGAACCATCTTCGACATTGAGCAATTTGACTTTGCCCACCCGAGCGCCGATGCTGGTGACTTTGACGCCGTATTCGGCATGAAATTCTTTCAGTCTGGCCAGCTTTTCCGGGCTGAGTTCCGTGACGTGTTCGATCTTGCCGTCGCCCAGTACGTCGATAAATCGCGGGCTGTAGTTTCGAATGCCGATTGCTGCCAGCGCGGTCATTTGTTCCAGCGCGGTGCGGCGATTAGCGGCTTCATCGGCAAACGCGCTGATGATGACGGACGGCCTGGCTGACATGGTTTTCTCCTGAAGATGACTTTTGGAAGCTGGTATTGTTCTTAGAAAAGTGCTGTTTCACAAGTGTTCGGGATTCCTAAGACTCAGGACATCGCAGAGTTGTTTTGCTAAACTTCCCATGTCCGACTTACATCGCGTTGTTTTTCCCATCATCAGTAAGTTCGCCCGTCCATGCAGCTTGTCTTTCTAGGAACCGGTGGTTACCACCCGAATGAACGTCGACATACGGCCAGTTTGTTGCTGCCTGATATCGGAGTTGCTTTGGATGCGGGGACCGGATTCTTTCGCGTGCAAAATGCCATTCGGTCGGCAACGCTGGATGTTTTTCTTACCCACGCGCACCTGGATCACATTTGCGGCCTCACGTTCATACTTGTGCCGTTGTTGCGTGGCGATTTGGATCGAGTTCGAGTGTATGGCACGGCAGAAACTATTCACGCCGTTCAAACACATTTGCTCGCAAACGAATTGTTTCCTGTCGAGCCGGACTTCGAATGGCACGTTCTGGACGATAGTGTTCCTCTTTCGGGTGCCGTGCTCCTTCCGGACGGCGGTCAACTCACATGGTCTCCACTACAGCATCCCGGTGGCTCCGTTGGGTTTCGACTGGACTGGCCAGGAAAGTCAGTGGCCTATATTACCGACACCACAGCGCCTGGAAACTATGCCGACTTTGTGCGCGACGTGGATGTGCTGATCCACGAATGCTATTTTCCTGATGAACTGGATGACTGGGCCATCAAGACAGGCCACAGTTCGTCATCGAACGTAGCGCGGCTTGCGAAGGAGGCGAACGTCAAACGCCTGTACCTGATTCATGTCGATCCACAGCGTCCTGATGATGATCCCGTCGGCATGGACTGCATTCGAGCCATATTTCCGCATGCCTACCTTGCCGAAGATTTGATGGAAATTGAATTCTGATGTTGTCGCCCACTTTGCTGTCTGCACTTCGTGATCCTGAACGCAGTACCCCACTGCAAATGGCGGACGACGGCCTGAAACTAAATTCCAGCGATGGCAATCGTTCGTGGAAAATCGTCAACGACATTCCACGCTTCGTGACGGACGAACATCTGGAAAGCTTTGGCCATCAGTGGACTCATTTCGACGTTGCACACGACGACGAAGACCGCGCAACGTTTGAAGCCAAGACGGGAGTGTCCATCAGCGAGCTGGCCGGGAAGCGGATTCTCGACGCGGGCTGCGGTGGAGGCCGCTACGCAAAGATCTGTGGAGAAGCCGGTGCGACGGTATTCGGTGCCGATCACACTCGAGCGGTCGACAAAGCAGCTCAGTTGTGCGGCCAACTGCGTAACCTCCAGTTCGTTCAGGCCGATTTGAAGCACCTGCCTTTTGAGCCGGCGTCATTTGATTTTGTGTTTTCCATTGGAGTGATGCATCACGATGCGCATACGCGATCCGTGTTTGATGCGGTCGCGAAAATGGTCAAGCCTGGTGGCCGGTATTCAGTGTGGCTGTATCGCAGGAATCAGTGGTGGCAGGAGATCATAAACTCTGCATTGCGATCCATCACGACCAAACTGCCGTCATCGGCTCTGATGCCATTTTGCCATATCGGAGCGATCCTCGGCGGCATTCCTGTCGTCAACCGAACGCTCAACAAGTTCGTCAATTTCAGTGCTCATCCGAGTTATGAAAATCGCGTCTGTGATACCTTTGACTGGTGGGCTCCGCAGTATCAGTTTCACCACACGGTTGATGAACTGAGTATCTGGTTTCACGAAGCTGGTTTCAGCGATCTGACGGTCCTGCCACCAGAGAAAAC
>JANOZG010000408.1:0-2705 GCA_031429275.1 Planctomycetota bacterium | reverse complement strand
GTAATCGCATCCGGATCGACATGATCGGCCGGACACTTGCCGGATGTTGGCGAGACCAGCGAAATGTCTTCACTGCGGCACAGCATGTCATTGTCATCGCTGCCGTAGGCGGTATCGGCCAGCAGACGATCCGGGAGCAGGCCACGTGCCTTCAGGTCGTCAATCACAATTTCCAGAGCCGCCGAATCACTCTTCACGGCTGTCTCCGGAATCGCACTGACGATCAACTGCACGTCGTTGTCAGGACTGCAGGTTTCTGAAAGCTGAACCTGATAACCGGATCCTTTGTGGCCATCGAACGTGGCATCCGGATCTGACGGATTGCAAACGATGTCACCGCCCGTGTGTTTCTTCACCACGACTTTTTCATCGACCACATCACACTGCTGCTCGAACACCTTGACCAGCATCAGGTAAGTCGATCGGCTGTTGTGATCCTTGTTGCGACGGTAGCGCTCGACCAGATACGCCAGATCTTCGGCAATGCTCTGGCGAAGCTGGTTCACGCCGTCGTCATCGAGCGTTTTCCAGCCAAATACGGCCGAATCTGACGCTTCATAGCGTTCGCGAACCGCCTTCCGCAATGCATTGTAGCTGCCTTCGTCGTGCCGCATGAGCTGAACCAGAAACCGGCGAATGGCGGTGGCCATCAGCTTCATGCGACCAAAATTCGCCATGTTGGATTCAATGTGTGTTGAATCCAGCCGCTGCTTCGAAACGTCCAGTTCCAGCAACTGCACCAGTTCGCCGGTGACATCGTGCATGATCGCCTGAGCGAGTTCATCCTCGCGAAACAGTTTGATATATCGCTCTATTGTGCGTCGGCACAGGCTTTGCTTTTCCGGCTGCAGATTCAACGCATACTGCGCATCGATGTTGAACATGTACGCATCGGCGGCTTCCTCGTGAGTCCAGTTGCGGAACTCCATGATGAACAGCAGGCCAGCCATGGAATAGAGCTCTTTCGTGGGCCGCCCCATCTGGGGATCGAAGTGTTCGGCCAGCTTGCCTGCAGGCATCAACTTCAGAATGGCCTGCCGAAAGACATGCTGCCAGCCACTGGTGAGTCGCCGGTACGCGACCGGCGCAAGAATGTCCGCAAAGACATCGAACAGTTCACTTTGTCGAGGATCTTCCAGATACCGCACGGCGTCGCTCCATCTGCAGAATTGCAGCGGAACGATAGCGCCGCGTCTCTCGTCACGCCAGGTCAACGCAACGCATTTTGCCAATTTTACCCAAGGGCTTTTGTCGCACGTGTCAAGTCGGGAGGATCATCGGGGCCATCCAAATTTAAAGCTCCAAATGACTTAAGTGTGGAATGTGAAGAGATCGTTCGCGAAGAAGATGCGTTGCGAAATCTAGTGAATCAAATGTCGATGCGGCTCAGAGAAGAAAAGTGAAGGAAAATGGATTTGATTCATGAACTCAAAAGATCCTAAAGACTGTGTCATCCTCGTTCCCTGCGGCGAGGCCATTGCCGCAACGTGCGAGCAGTCACTGAGAATGCTCAAAGCACGAGGTTACACGGTTCGCCGAGTGCGCGGGTTCTCGCAGATCGACGTTGCTAGAAATTGTATTGCGAGCACCGCCATTCAGGACGGTTTCGCGGAGACGATGTGGATTGATTCCGACATCGGCTTTGACTCGGATGACGTCGAACGACTGCGGAGTCACCAATGGCCCGTGGTCGCAGGACTCTACGCCAAGAAATCCCGACGAGAATTCGCCTGTAAGTTCCTACCTGGCACAAGCAAGATCCAGTTCGGCAGCGGCGGTCTGTTGGAAATCATGTACGCCGCTACGGGATTTCTTCTCATCCGACGGCAGGTGTATCTCGACGTGCAGAGCAAACTCAATCTGCCAATCTGTAACACCATGTTCGGCGGATCAGTGACACCCTGGTTTCAGCCCTTGGTCAAAGACTACCGAGGCGGCCACTGGTACCTCGGCGAAAATTTTGCATTTTGCGAACGCATCCGTCTGGCCGGATTCAAAATCTTCGCCGACACCACGATCCGAATCCAGCACTACAGCAACTATCCCTATGGCTGGGAAGATGCCGGCCGCGACGTCGGAAGATTCAGTTCCTACGAGCTCCATTTGGGCTCAGATGAGACGCCATGAAGTCGTTAGTCTCGCTGCCAATTCCGACCATCAATTTCATCGTACTCGGTACCGAATCCGGTACACAATTTGTTACAAAGCGTAACAAAACATTACACAATGTAGAAAGTGCAGCCAGCCAAGGTCCAAAACCGCATCGACGTAAGTGCTGAATTCTCCTTGAGTTACAAGCGTCTCCCATTTGCCTGAGGGTTGAGACGGTTAGTCCCGGCAGAAAGGACCTACTGCACAGCACTTTTGCAGGGAAGCGAAATCTGGCGTCACTCTGTTTCAGATGAACAAACCACTCTGCCAGCGTCGCAAAATCTGGGGAATTTGAGTAACGTATTAACGAAATCGTGTGTGGGCACCGACTCTCCCGACATCCAGATGAACGGCTCAACTCGTATGATTCGAGCAAACTCAACTCGACGCGGCTTTGTAGGCTTCGCGGGCAATTCACTAACTGGAACCGCGTTGGCTGCGATGCTGATGCGTGATCAACCTGTGCGTGCGGATGCCGTGCCGGGTGAGGCAAATGGTTTGCCACATCACAGTCCGAAGGCAAAGCGTGTCATTCATCTTTGCTTGTGTGGCGG
>JANOZG010000407.1:0-4205 GCA_031429275.1 Planctomycetota bacterium | reverse complement strand
GACAGAAACACCGGCGACAGAAACACCGGCGACAGAAACACCGGCGACAGAAACACCGGCAACGGAAACACCAGCGACGGAAACGCCGGCTGCCGATGCTCCAAAGGAAGATGCTGCACCAGCCGACGCTCCAAAGAGCGAATAGTCTGACGCATCCGTACTGCTCTCAGTACGCAGAATGTTAAACACCAAGGGCAGCCTGTTTTCGCGGGCTGCCCTTTTTGCATAGATGTGCCTGAGAAGATCGCGTCAGGCAACGTACGTCCAGAATTGGATTCCCGGCGTCTGAAGTCGGCAGAATTCGAGTCCGCACCGCTGGCAAGCAATTCAGTGGCGCGTCATACTCTCACCGCCGACCCAATCGGTCCCGGAATCGGGTCTCGATGGCGGTTTATCATGACACAATTCGCCTTTGATGTATTTTGCTGCGAAGGTCGTTGGAAAACCAGAATGACATCCAGACCAAGATATTGCTGCGTCCCATTGTTTGGTCCACCCGGAGTTGGCAAAGGCACTCAGGGAAAGATTCTGGCTAACATCCCGGGGTTCTTTCACCTTTCGGTCGGCGATGTTTTTCGTTCTATCGACATTGGTTCGCAGAATGGACGCGAGGTTTACAAGCACATTTCCCGTGGCGAACTTGTTCCCGACGACCTGACGATAAAAATCTGGCAAAAAGCAGTTGAGGCGTATGTTTCCCTGTCATGGTTCAAGCCACGTGAAGATCTGCTGATACTGGATGGTATGCCGCGCAATGTGCATCAGGTGGAGATGATTCAGGAATACCTCGATATTCATCGAGTGATTTATCTGAAGTGCTCCGACGAAGAAGACATGATTCACCGCATACGCCGTCGGGCAATTCGGGAAAATCGTACAGATGACGCTAACGAGACGATTATTCGTCGACGATTCGATATCTATCGTGAAGTCACTGCCCCAGTCCTGCAGCAATACGATCCTGCCATCATCCACGAAGTTGATGCCAATGGCTCCCCGTCGGAAGTACTGTTCGAAATTCTTAAGTGCCTGATTCCGGTTCAGAATGAACTCTTCGAGGCAAACCGTCGCGAAGAGGCGGCGTTAGACAAGCAGGACAATTCACCGTGAATCGTCAGCAACGTTCAACATTTAGATGGACAAATGCCACATGACGGGAATGCGACTCAGCCTGGCGATTCTTTTTGTTGCTGCACTCAGGCCAGCCTCTGCCGAAGATTTCCGTATTCTGTCGTGGAACGTCGAAAGTAATCGGCCAGGCCAGCCACCGGTCTCCGATCCGGCCACGATTGCAACTCAAATCAAAGAAATGGCCCAGACTGACGCGACTCGTTTTTCGATACTCGTGCTGAGCGAAGTGGAGCCAACAACGTTTGACGCATTCAAATCTGCAGCGGCGGATGGACTTGGACATTCGATTGATTTCGTAACGTCTGCCAGCGGCGGATTCGGAGATGCAGATAGCCTGATGGTCGCAGTCGATACGACTCGATTCGAGATTCGCGACTCCATCGAACTGCATCGCTACGCAGGAATCTCAGGCAACTTCAACAATGACGCCAGTGCGTCCGAGCCAGGTGCCCTGAGAGCACGATCACCCCTCGCAGTGAAGTTGATCGACAAAACCACATCGACCAGCTTCTGGCTGATCGCAAACCATCTGGCTCGAGGTGAAGAAGCCCTTCGCACTCAACAAGCCACGATGCTGCGAAAATGGGCCGAGGATTCTGAAGAACCCATTATCGCGGCCGGCGACTTCAATTTTGACTTTGACTTTGCAACTCAAAAAGGTAACGCTGGTTTTGATGCAATGATGGAAGGCAACGTCTGGACGTGGCTGAAACCCGATCCGCTCATCGATTCTAACTGGTCAGATGATCGCAGGGTGACAGATCGTCGAGTTGATCGGTATCCGGACTCAATCCTTGACTTCATATTCGTCGCCAACGGAGCGACAGCATGGCATGGAAAATCAAACGTCGTCGTCCGTCCCGGAGACTTTCCAGACAGCGACAAGACGAGTGATCATCGACCGTTGATCACGTCATTTACCGGAACATCACCGTAAATTAAGTTGATCGTGATGCAACAGATGATTGGCACCGCCGAACAAAAATGCGTGTTGAGAAATGCGATCTGGCGAATCTGAAAATGCGTGTTTCAGCAATCCTTACCTCGTCGTATCCCCGGCCTCGCGAATTTCAACTCCTTTTGTTCCGGAAATATCATCACCGAGCTCACTACGAATTCCTTTAGTCAACTGGCTAAGGCGAGCCACCACTTCCGGATGCTGATCAGCAACGTTTGTCGTCTCCCCGGGATCGGTTTTCATGTTGAAGAGTTCAAGATTTATGTGAGCCACTTTGTAACCGTGTCGAGTTGCAATCCCCTGAATGCCGGATTGTGTGATTGAAGCAGGTTTCAGGTTTTCGAAGTTAGCAGGTTTTCCGTTGCGGCCGGGTGTCCCGGCGACGGTCAGATAATCGTGAGCGAAGTGCAATTTCCAGTCTCCGCTGCGAACGGCCTGCAACTCTGAGCCAGCATAGAAAAACATCGCGTCGTGCGGAGACTTCGCATCTGGTTCGCCAATGATCAGCCGTCCTATATCTTTGCCGTCGATCTTCCGGTCAGACAGCTTTCCATTGACGAATGCAGCAATCGTCGGGAGGAGATCGATCGTGCCTGCGGGTTCGCTGCAGGTTGTCCGCGCTGGAATCGTGCCTGTCCATCGCATGATGCAGGGAGTCCTCACACCGCCTTCAAACGATGTGAGTTTGCCTTCACGAAGCACTCCCGCAGAACCCGCATGGTTACCGTAGGACAAAAACGGTCCGTTATCTGACATGAAGATAATCAGCGTCTTTTCATTCAGGTGATGCTTCGTGAGTGCCTTGACGATTTCGCCCACGGACCAGTCGAGTTCTTCAATGACGTCGCCGTACAATCCGCGAGAAGACTTGCCTGCAAACTTTCCGGATGCAAAAATCGGTACATGCGGCATGACGTGCGGCACGTAGAGAAAGAATGGCCGATCCTTGTTGGTCCCAATGAATGATACCGCTCGTTCGGTAAACCGCTGAGTGAATTGCGACTGATCCGGATCCAGCTCAATCACTTTCAATCCGTCATACAACGGCAATGGTGGCATCGAATCCGCCAACGCGGGGTGATACTTTGTGTTGTCGTTTGAATAGGGGATCCCAAAGAACTCATCAAAGCCATTGTTGAGCGGCAGAAACTCGGGCACAGTTCCCAGATGCCATTTTCCCAGAATCGCTGTGGCGTAGCCCTTTTGCCTGAGCATCTCCGGCAGCAGCAGTTCGTCTGGATGAATACCAACGGTGCTTGTATGGTTCAACGCACCTGAAAGGCTGACGCGATTTGGATAACAGCCGGACATCAACGCCGCCCGTGAAGCCGTGCAGACGGCTTGAGCCACATAGAAGTTCGTAAATCGCCGCCCCTCGTTTGCCAGACGATCGATGTTGGGAGTCTTCACATCCGTCGCTCCGAAACAACCAACGTCACCGTATCCCTGATCGTCAGTTAAAATCAGAACGATGTTGGGTTGAGCGCTATCTGCGGCAGATGCCTTTCCCGTCGCAGCAATTGTCAGCAGCGATACTGAAACCAGCATGAGCGGCAGAAGCAGAAAGCTGTAACGTGTAGATCGCTTCATAGCGACACTCCAGTACGACATCGGTTTCGACAAAACGGATACAAAGCTCAGAGCGATAGGTTCAAGACTTTTGAAAACGACGTCTTCAGGCGAGCGGCAGCAGCAAATTAACCGGTCGGAATTGACTCGAAAGAACTCCCGCCCGTGCGGGAAAGAAACAGGACGGGGCCGTAGACCCGTCCTGCGGAGTGAAGATCCATTCGTCAGACTGAGAGCTTACTTCTTCACAATCCAGATATTTCGATAGACCACAGGATTGCCGTGTCCCTGAAGATAAATTACGTCCTGAGAATCGCCTTCAGGATTCTTTCCCGGCGTACCATGAGTCAACTCAAGGTCATCATGAATCACGATCCCATTGTGTTTGATTGTAACGCGAGCATTCTTGACTTTCTTGCCACCCTCATAGCGAGCCGCAGTGAAATTCATGTCGTAGGTCTGCCATGACAATGGTGGAAAGCAAGAATTGACCTTCGGTTTGGCGATAGAATAAATTCCGCCGCACTCATTATTTTCGCCTTCCAGA
>JANOZG010000406.1:0-5619 GCA_031429275.1 Planctomycetota bacterium | reverse complement strand
CGCAAATTCGTGGTGTCACATAGCGCCGAAATACCACGTCGCAGCCAGCGACGGCAGCAATCGCAAGTAATGACATCCACACGATCCACATGACTAAACAGCTCCGGGATTCCGCATGATTTGCAGCAACAACTTTAAGCTGGTTCCATTTGGGGGCATCCATTCCTATCGATTGATTATGCTTTGAACTCGGACACAATCAAAGCGACGTTTTGACCACCAAAGCCAAAACTATTCGACAGCGCGGCTTTGATCTTCTTTTCCCGAGGTTGATTCGGAATATAGTCCAGATCGCATTCGGGGTCAGGTGTTTCATAATTGATCGTAGGAGGCAAGACACCGTCGCGGATAGCCAGTAAACAGGTCATTGCTTCCACCGCACCAGCGGCCGCAATCAGGTGCCCCATCATGCTCTTGATACTTGATATCGGAGTATTCCGAGCATGTTCACCCAAGCCACCTTTAATCGCCATGGTTTCCACATGATCGTTGACCTTGGTGCTGGTTCCGTGAGCGTTCACATAACCAATTTCTTCGGCATTGATTTCAGCATCCCGCAATGCCATTTTGATACAACTAATTGCACCACGTCCTTCTGGATGGATGTCCGTAATACGATAAGCATCGGCGGTCGAGCCGTACCCTCTGATTTCGCCGTATATTTTCGCTCCACGAGCCCGCGCATGTTCCAGTTCTTCAAGGATCAGCATGCCGGCGCCTTCGCCCAGGACGAAGCCGTCGCGAGTCAAATCAAACGGGCGTGAAGCCGTGGCCGGTGAGTCATTGCGTTCCGATAGAGCAGTCAGAAGATTAAATCCCGTGACTCCAAATGGATGAATCATGCTATGCGCGCCGCCAGACAACATGAGTTCCGCATCTCCGCGTCGGATAATTTCGGTCGCCTCACCAATCGCCTGACTTGATGCAGCACACGCTGTCAGACAATTTAAATTGGGCCCTTGCGCATTGAATAGACTGGAAAGATGAGCAGCTGGCATGTTCGGTTCGAGTTCAAGTTCAAACCGTGGATTCATTTGATCGATGAAGTCGCGCGTGAAGCGATGCAAATCAGGCTCGCCGTTCTTGTTGCAATCGGCAACCAGATTCATGAACTGCATGAAATCCTGTTGCCCTTCACCAGCTCCCAGATAGACACCAAACCGAGCTGGGTTGAAAGCGCGATCGTCGTAGATACCAGAATCATCAACAGCTTGCTTTGCCGCTCCAATTGCAAATCGAATATTACGGCCGGCATCCGCGAATTGCTGCACATTATCCACGTAAGATTCGAAGTGATAATTGCGAACTTCAGCAGCAAATTTCGTTGGGAAATGACTGGCGTCGAAATGCGTGATCGCACCGACTCCGTTGCAACACGCCTTTTGAGCCTGCCACGTCGAATCAACGTCGTTTCCCAGCGGTGTTACACAGCCCATCCCAGTGACAACTACGCGACGTTTCATCATTTTATTCAATCCCAAAACGGTTAATAGATAGCATCAGCAAAAGCAATCCAGAGGAAAATGGTGCAGAGCGTTATCCGCCAGCACCAGCTTCGCCAACCGTCAGAATATCCAACAGATTCATTCGAAAAACAAAGTTCTTTTGATCTATGCGACTCAATTGTGGGTCATCGGAATTCAGATGAACGAAAACAATCTCGGCATCAGCGACAAGTCTTTCACCGACTGTGGCTTTGACAGTCACGCTGCCGCCTTCAACACGAGCGTCCTGAAGCTCTGCAGAATAAATCAACTGATCTCCGGGACATGCCCAACTATGAAACGTCACTTTGGGGACTTTTGCCAGAATAACATTGTATTCAAATTTGAAATGCTCACCCAGAAGAATGCCACCCGTTTGGGCCATTCCTTCAATCATCAGCGAGCCCGGCATTATCGGGAATCCCGGAAAATGGTCATGAAGATGCTCTTCAGCCAACGACACGTTCTTCACAGATTTCGCGCGTTTGCCTGATTCAAATTCAATGAAACGATCGATCCAGTACCAGCGCATAGTCCATAGTCTCAGTATTTTTGATTCGGCGAAATTCTGCAGCGCCGCATACAGGCTGGCCGATCAGAACCAAATCTTCAAGAACAGAATCGCCACATACAGACTCACGCTGTCCCTGAGCCAGAGCCGAGGCAATTGAATTCAACGCTTCGGCAGTGGCTTGCGGTGCAACACGTCATCGCACGTTATCATGCGAGACTATAAAATGGCTCAATCAGCTGCGCTCATTTACTTCAATCGAGCAGCAACGAATTTGCAAATCATATCGACAGTGAAGAGGTCCGATAGTTTTGAAACCAGCGGATTGGCGGCGAAAGCATCGATGTTTGCATGGGGCATTTTGGCACGCAGTTGAGAGATGCCGTCTTCAGTGACTTTTCCGTCTGCTACAAATCCAGAGTCAGCGGTGGCGAGGTTCTCTGGAAACAGTTCGCCGCGGGGAATCTTGATGTCGAAGTTCTTTTCAAGACGGAACACGATGTCGAGGAAGTCGATGGATTCAGCACCAAGATCACCAATCAGTGTTGCAGTCGGTGTGACCTCGTCGTCATCAACTCCCAACGCGTCAACTAGTGTCTCACGTACTTTTTCCAGAATTTCATCAGCAGATGGCATTAACAATTTCTCCCGGTCGCCGCCGGTTTCTATTCGGCAGAGACTTCGATCGCCAGAAAACCCAGTTGTGTGCTTTAGTCTGGCGACCGATTCCAAAGCACAAATACGGCAATCCCCGAAACCCAGTTCCCGAGTCTTGCTTAATCAATTCCACCGAAACTCATGCAGCGAACACTATCCCAGCTTTCGATGCAGCTTCACGGTGCCCACAATTGTTACCATATCGATCAAACTGTTCCAGACGTCATGCGGTCGAAATCGTGATACAAAGCAAAACAACTAAGTTTCACAAGAACGGTGCAATTTGAGTCGTCCGTAACCACAATCTCTCAATCAATGCATTTTCCAGTTGTGAGAAAAACACGTGTGGCACGCGGCAGATTTGCGAACCTCGATGTCGCATGCACTGCAACACGTAAGTGATAGGGCATTTGGTTGGTTAGTCTTAAAGGCCGCCGAGCGTCAATCCGCCATCAACTTTTAGAATTTGCCCAGTGACGTACGACGATTCGTCAGCCGCAAAGAACAGGACTGCATTGGAAATGTCGTCCGGTCGCCCAAGCCGACGGACGGGAATCTTCTTCTTGATTTCGTCGCCGGCTGCATTGACCACAGCGACCGTCATATCGGTTTCAATGAAACCAGGCGCGACAGCGTTGGCAGTCACGCCGCGTCGAGCCAACTCTGTCGCAACACAGCGTGTGAATCCCTCGACACCCCCTTTACTTGCCGCGTAATTCGCCTGACCAGGGTTTGACACGTCAGCAGCAACGCTGGACATGTTGATAATGCGACCATAACGTTGCGACATCATTTGTCGTGTCGCCGCCTGACAGAAGTTGAAGACGCTCGTTAGATTGGTGTCAATCACGTCTTGCCACTGCTGAGCATCCATAGTCGCCAGCAAACCGTCACGAATGATCCCGGCGTTGTTCACAAGGATTTCCAGCTTCCCCCACTTTTCGACGACGTCAGCCACGACCTTGTCAGCGGCCGGCTTTGATCGAACATCAGCCTGAATCGCCCATGTTTCATGTCCCTCTGCTGCCAGCGCACTCACAACTTCATCCGCTGAAGCGGAATTTGAATTGTACACAAATGCAACTTTTGCCCCGTTGCGCGCCAGTGTCTCCACAATCGCACGACCAATACCCCGACTGCCGCCGGTCACGAGAGCAATTCTGCCCTTAACTGTCATTTCAAAAATCCTCGTAATAAATGATGAACAAAAGAGAGCAGAATCACACAGGACACTTCCACTCGACAAATCGAATCTGCCATTTAGCAGCGCACTTGCAGTCATCAACTCAGTTGCAAAACATGAACTGCAAACCAAACACTTCTACTCAAAGCTACGCATCTGCTGGAAAAGGTCTTTCATTGAAGCAATCAGCCTGGCATCATTTTCTGCAAGTTTCGGATTCCGCGAGGCGAGATTCTCTTTCGACAGTGTCAGCTTTGCGCTGACAGCAGACTGCCCGCCTACTGAGCCCGATGCAACGAACTCCGCGGAGTTGCCATCAGCTGATTTCATCGTCGCTGTGACTTCCAGCGTCTGCCCGGGTTTCAGAAAGCTGTTGAACTTAACGGCACGCGCCTGCTTCAACAAAATCGCGCTATACTGAAAATCGTCTGTGACGCGTGAAAGCCACGCACATGACTGAACTAAACATTCAACCATCATGACACCTGGCAAAACAGAAAATCCAGGAAAGTGATCCTGCAGATATTCTTCAGCAAGTGATACATGCTTAATTGTGGAAATGCTTTGACCAGGCACCAGAGATGTAATGCGATCCACCAGACAGAACTTCATAACGATACCTGCAGACTCTCTTATAAAAACTGGATCAGACACTGGTCGGAGTCAAAACAGACATGTCTCCCATATTTCCAGCAACCACTGTCCATTTCCCGAAGCTCGCTTAACAGAATCAATTTGCTGAACTACTCCCACTACAAAACATTCCGCGCTAAGGATGACCGAATCGTTTCTTTCTGGCGAGTCGCATCGGGATTGGCGAGCAGTATCGTCCGCAGTCTAGAGACTCGGCGATCATGATCAAAGGTGAGTGGTGGGCTTCAAGTTTTTTGAGCAAAAATCACAAAAGTAAAAATTCGTGTGCCAGAATTCTGCATGTTAAGGGAATTTGACAAACTTTACCCAAATGTCACGCACATCAATTGATTCACTAAAATCCCCAAAGTACGCTGTCTCACTTGTTCAAGTATATCAGTGTCCAGATGAAGGTTTGTTTGGCGTCTTCTTGCAGAAAACTCGACTCTTGAACAACATTTCTTGTTGAACGAAGTTCCACAATTTGCCAAATCGGCAAATCCTGCTGGATTTTATTGAATATATTAGGTAGTTTACGACGTTAACGTAGTGTGTGTACAGTTTGCGGGCGATGTTGCGCACGTTTTCCAGATGTTTCGGATTCAATGTCTGACGGGGTGTCGGACTTCATGGTGGTTTGGTTGATCTAAGATTTCCTTGGGAGGAGTTACAGAGTATGCGAATTATTTTGTCTTTGGCAGCAATCGTTGCCATGACAGCGTCTGCGGACGCTGGTCATTGTCGTCACCGAGTGAGCCGTTGCTGCTCAGCACCTTGTGCCTCAAGCTGCAACCCATGCGGTGCCAGTGGCTGCAATGCCGGCGGATGTGATTCAGGAGCATGTGGAGTTTCAGCTGGCGGTGGTGCAGCTGGTGGGGCATGCGGAACTTGGGAAACTGTTCAGCGAACGATTCTCGTTCCGCAGATGGTTGCCGAAACCCGGACTGTGACGGTTAATGTTCCAGTTCAGGAACAGCGTGAAGTAACTCGAGCTGTCACGAAGACTGTTTTTGACAGTGTTGAGCAATCTTACACGGTGATGGTCCCAACGACAGAGCAGCGTGAAGGCACTCGTACGGTCTGCAAGACCGTTGTAGAGCCAAAAGAGCAGGCTTACACAGTCATGGTTCCAACGACAGAACAGCGCGAAG
>JANOZG010000405.1:0-3787 GCA_031429275.1 Planctomycetota bacterium | reverse complement strand
AGTATGAATAGAAGTGTAAGGAGTCGAGTCATAGAGGGTTTCAAATTAACGCTACCGGGCTTCATGATGCTGGGGTTTTATGTCTTTGGCTATTTCTCCACACGATAGAGGCGTTCGCCCTTCGAATTGAAATGCTCGACGAGTAGTTTATCTCCCGCTGTGATACTTAAAAATCCACCGTTGGGAGTTGGTGAGGTGTAAGGTTGTCGAACCAGTGATTGCGGATCGGATCCTTTTTGAGATCCCGGTGCGACGCCCATCCTGGCATTTTCGTCGTTCAGCGCACCGCAGGCGAACTCTTCGACACCGGATGGATGAATGCTGTGGTATTGCCAGTGCCGATCGCCGCAGATAGTCGTGAGAGGACCGATCTGATTCTCCTTCAACCATGCGAAGAATGCATCCGCTTCGTGTCGGAAGCCATTGAGGTTGGCATGATTGTCGTGCTTTCTCAGGTCATCGGGGCCAACCATTGGTGTCGGGGAAATGACGATCTTCCATTTGGCATCGCTGGCCTTCAACGTCGATTTTAACCACTCGCGCTGCTCAGCGCCCCAAAGCGACTTATCAGGACCATCGTCCATCTTATTCGGCGACCGATAATCACGACCCTCAGTAAGCCAGATCTGAACGTCCGTATTGACTCGATGCGTTCGGTAGGTCGGCTGCATGCTGTCAACAGTCAATATTGGCAGTTGTTCACGGAATATGTCGATCCCTGTTTCTGGCCGCGGGAGTTGGTCTTTCGAATGGTCGGCATCGTCGTAGCGGAAGTCGTGATCGTCCTTTGACCAATACGCAGGCACTTCGCGGAAGAACTTGATCATCCGCGGAAACCTGAATTGCTCGTGCCAGCATTTGCGCATCTCTGGAACCGTCTTTGCGACTCGCAGCGGGTTGTCGTAGTAGACGATGTCACCCGTGCCGACGAAGAAGTCGGGACGAAGTTGAAGCATCGACTCAAAGGCTGGATAGCCGAGGCTTTTGTCGTCTTCTGTAGCCGTCATTGGCCCGCTCGCTTTGCCAAGTTTTCCGTGCATGAATTTGTTGTAGTTCATGCAACTCCCCACGATGAAACGAACCGGCGTATCGACAGCAGCGCCGGGTAACGTCTTGAACGAGCCGCCTTGGCCAGACTGCGCCGTCGCTTCATTGGCTCCATAGAGAACTCGGTAATAGTAAGTAGTGTTGGGCTTCAGCCCAGTCAGCTCATCGCGCACGATGAAGTCGTGGGTGTCAGTCGCCGGCTGAAACGCTGTGCGCTGCGCATCACCGAAATCCTCCTGAGTGCTCCATTCGAAACATGCCACTCCCGCGCTTCCTGGCAGATCGCCGTTGGCATCGAGTTCCGTGGACAGAGTCAGCCGCGTTTGCAACAACGCGGAGGATTCCGTGACTTCACCTGCCATCGTCCCCTGTCCAAGGAAAACGGGCGTCGAGTCATTCTCGGCTGCAAACGCCGCAGCACCGTGCCACGCAAAGAAAGTAAGAAGCGGCAGGAAAAGTCTGCATGTTGTCATAGTACGTTTAGTCATTAATGTTGAGCGTTTTCATTGCGGTGATTTCTTATTCGCTCCATTCTGACCTTTTTTCTTTTTCTTTGTCGTATCGCTGGATTGGTTCGAATTGTCTTCGGTGACGACGCGAGTTCGCGTTGCCCACGCGTCGTACTGAGCGGCCATGGCAGCAACGCGATCGGGATGCTGAGAGGCGAGATTGGTCAATTCGGTGCGGTCGGCGTTGATGTCGTAGAGTTCCCATGGCTGATCTGCGAGTGCAACCAGTTTCCATTGACCGTCGCGGACCGCTCGGTTGTCTTCGTGGTTGAAATAAATCGGCTCGTCGCGAACCAATGTTTGCCCTGAAAAGGCAGGCAGCAGACTAATGCCTGCCAATGGTTCGATTGCATGGCTGTCATGCTCCGCCGGATACTTGGCTGCGGCGGCAGAGATGACGGTCGGCATCAGATCGATCACATGCCCAGGTTGATGGTTCAGAGTGCCACGCTGCGATGCGACGATACCGCTCGGCCAATGGGCAATGAGCGGCGTGGCGCTGCCTCCTTCGTGAACATAATGCTTCCACTTGCGAAACGGCGTGTTGTTGAGCGTCGCCCAGTTTTGGCCAAGGAAGACGTTCGAATTTGCATCGCCCGGGTTTGCTCCCTCGTAACGGCCATTCGGGCCGGACTCGGCGTTGCCGCCGTTGTCGCTGACGAACAGGATCAGTGTGTTCTCCAACTGGCCGCGCTCGCGCAGGCCTTCGACGACTGTCCCGACGCTGCGGTCCATCGTGTCGATCATGGCAGCGTAGATCGCCATCATGTGATCGAACCTTTGGCGATCTTCGAAAGAAACGTCGTCCCATGCGGGCGAGTTATCGGCTCGTGGCGCAAGCGGCCACTTCGCATCGACCAGCCCCATCTCCTTCTGCCGCCGATGCCGCTCTTCGCGGAGTTTGTCCCAGCCTGCCATGTACTTACCGCGATACTTCGCGATATCAGCTTCCGGAGCCATCAACGGAAAGTGTGGTGCGCAGTGAGCCAAATAAAGGAAGAACGGTTTGTTAGCCTGCTTTGCTTCGTCGATAAATTTCAATCCCCAGTCGGCCCACAGTTGCGTTCCGTACCACTCGCCAAACTGCGGATCGCTGAGCGGTCTCTCGTCGCCGTTGAGATACAGTTTCGCTCCGCCTTTGCCGCCGGTCTGGTTAAAGAAGAAGACACCGCCAGCTTGCAGATTGAGACTGCGATCAAAGCCGCGCTTCCACGGCGGCGTGCCATGCTGCTGGCCGAGATGCCACTTGCCGGTCATCGCGGTGAAATAGCCTGCCTCGCGCAGCACTTCAGCCATCGTCACGCTGGTGTCGGCAATCTTTCCCTGAAATCCCGGATGATTCGGTTTGACGTTGTTGTCGAGATGCCCCATGCCGGCCTGATGCGGATAGTGCCCGGTCAGCAACGAGGCTCGTGTCGGCGAGCACCGTCCCGTGTTGTAGAACTGTGTGAATCGTACTCCGTTGCTCGCCAAAGCATCGAGGTGCGGCGTCGGTATCTCGCTGCCGTAACATCCAATATCGGACCAGCCCATGTCGTCGACGAGAATCACCACGACGTTGGGCCGCTCGGCGGCAGCAATGGCACAGAACGGAAACAGGAAAAGCAAAGTGAGCTGTAGAAGATTTCTCATCGGGTATTCTTGTCCATTCGTGTTGCAGCTATCCACCTAAAGACTCATCGTAGCCGTTTCTCGCTTCGTTTGAAACGACGCGGTTGGGCCGTCGCCTCCGAGACTCCATAACATGCGTGGAAATAGTAAGTCAAATTGGGCTTCAGTCCGGTGCGTTCAGCGCGCACGATGAAGTCGTGTTTGTCAGTCACCGGTCGAAACGAGGTTCGCTGCGCATCACGGAAATCCTCCCGCGTGCTCCATTCAAAGCACGCCACACCCGCGATTTCCGGCAGATCGCCGTCGGCATCGAGTTGCGTTGCCAGCGTCGGTCGAGTTTGCAGCAAAGCGGTCGAATCAGTCACTTCGCCCGACATCGTTCCCTGCCCGAGAAAAATGTCCGTCGCCTTTAAATCATCAGCCACCAGAGAGGAACCACACAAAAGTTGATAAATGACTAATGACAAATGCGCACCTGAGCGAGGCGAACTTATCGGCGGCGAGGAGAATCGATGGCATGGTAAAACGCCGTGTGAAGCGGGGTAAATTTGTCATTAGTGATTTGTCATTCGTCATTTGCTATATGAGCAGGTTGGTTAGGACCACGACTTTCTCGCCAT
>JANOZG010000404.1:0-1992 GCA_031429275.1 Planctomycetota bacterium | reverse complement strand
CATGGCAATGGATATGGCGGGATTGGGTTGTGAAGGCATTGAATGAAGACCTTCCATTCGACAAATTCACGATCTGGCAGTTAGCGGGAGACTTGTTGCCGGATGCTACCAACGAGCAAAAGATCGCCAGCGCGTTTAATCGAAACCATCTGCTGAACGGCGAAGGCGGAGCAATCGCGGAAGAGCAACGCTGGGTCGGACTGTTCGACCGAATGGAAACCACTTCGACGACATGGCTCGGGCTGACCATGAACTGTGCTCAGTGTCACGATCATAAATACGACCCTATGACACAACGCGACTACTACAGCATGCTCGACGCCTTTAACCGTGTGCCCGAATCAGGTACTCCGCAGTATTTTTCATCGCGTATCCGTGTAGGTGCTCCGTTTCTTGAACTGCCGTCGGCAGAGAACACAGCTCGCATCGCAGGTTTTGATGCTCAGATAGCCGGGAAAGATGCAGAAATTGCGAAGCTCATGAACGCTGCATTCGATGGCTGGCGAGCGGGCATTTTTGCTGACGGCATGCCAGCCTCAGGCAATGGCCTGACAGAATCACTCATCGCCCTGCTGACAAAGCCAGAGGGTGACCGTTCGGAGGAGGAACGCAAAACAATTGAAGTTGAACTACGAAAACACTTCGATGAAAAAGTAAAACCAACGCTAAAGGACAAGTTTCCTGAGCTTCAACAGCGGGATGATCTGGCGAAACAACTGGCCGCATACAAGGCTGACCAGATTCCGCGTGTGATGGTCATGAGTGACGCACAGCCACGTGAAACGCATATCCTCGCACGCGGCGAGTATCTCAGTCCTGCCGAGAAAGTTTCATTCGCGACTCCAGCATTCCTGCCGTCGCAGCCAGCGGACGCTCCGAAGAATCGTCTGGGGTTTGCGCAGTGGTTGATGGCTCCTGAAAATCCGCTGACAGCGCGGGTGCAGGTGAATCGGATCTGGCAGCACTATTTTGGAACGGGCATTATTAAAACGTCAGAAGATTTTGGTGTTCAGAGTGAATACCCCGTTCACGGCGCGTTGCTGGATTGGCTTGCAGTGGAATTTCGGGACAGCGGCTGGAGCATGAAGCACATGCATCGACTGATTGTTACCAGTGCGACGTATCGACAGTCCAGCAAGGTGAATCAAGAATTGCTTGAACGCGATAGTGAAAACCGCCTCTTCGCGCGCTCGAGTCGATTCCGCATGCCGTCCATGTTACTTCGAGACGTGGCGTTGACAGCCAGTGGTTTGCTCAACGAAAAAATCGGCGGGGTTCCGGTTTATCCTTATCAGCCTGGCGACATCTGGGAAGCATTGGCGATTACCAAAGAACGTGACTTTACGTATCCGGCATCATTCGGCCCGGATTTGTATCGACGGAGCATCTACACATTTTGGCGGCGTACAGTGAGTCCCGCGAATATGT
Organism: Planctomycetota bacterium; assembly: GCA_031429275.1. GTDB lineage: Bacteria > Planctomycetota > Planctomycetia > Planctomycetales > Planctomycetaceae > SXXK01. Next base: position 564 of record JANOZG010000404.1, on the reverse strand, counting down.
TTGACACGGCAAACCGCCAAACGTGTCGTGTTCGACAGGCACCAACCAGCACACCGCTGCACGCTCTGACAACACTGAACGATCCGACGTGGGTTGAAGCTGCACGTGTCCTCGCGGAGCTTGCCATAAAATCGTCCCCGCAATTAGACGGGCAACTTGACTTTGCAGCTCGTCAGGTTTTGTCACGCAAAATCAATGACAGTGAGTTGCAGCGACTGATCCGCGCGTTTGAAAAGCAAAGTGCACTCTTCGTGGCCAATATTGACGCAGCAAGCCAGTTGATTGCAACTGGTGAAGCTGGTCGAGACGTGTCACTCAATCCGGCTCACCATGCGGCGATGACAGTTGTCTGTTTGACGATTCTTAATCTGGATGAAGCGATGACGCGTGAGTAGTCAGGACTGCGCTTCCGGGTGATTTTCAGGAATCAGCCAGATCCAGCTCTTACCCAGTCTTCCGCCATAGTTTCCGGCGGTGATACTCACAACGCCTTCCACAGTTGATGCGGCTTTGATGGATGCCTGAGTTGCAGCGCTGACGGAGGCCAGATCACGTCCGTTGATA